>JANQFJ010000241.1 GCA_028277915.1 Saprospiraceae bacterium | reverse complement strand
TCGAACCAGGCGAACTCGTCCTCGGCCTCTTCAAAGATCTGATCCGCCTCGGCTTCACTCACCATATCGGACACGAGCAGCAGGTTGGCTCGTATATTGATAAGTTTGTCAACAACCTCTGCAACTTTGTCCTCTAATTCCCAAGCCGCTTCAGGAAAGGCAGACATGTTTTTTCGCAATGCTTTCGAAAAAGGATACTGAACCGTCAGGCGAGAAAGTGTTTCATATCTTTCCTCCTGCTTTTTTCTCTTTCTCGAAAATTCCCGGTCAAAATTAACCCTAAGTGCGACTAATTCCATCTTTGGAGTATTGTACATCAGGTTTCGGTAAAGTGCAGGAGGATTCATACCGTTCAATAAATCCGCAGCAAAATAGTTAACCAAGGATCTGAACTGCTTGGCATCATAATAAAAAAAGCTTTCATCAAAAAGCGGCAAATGAGCTTCATAATCTCCCTCGCCCGTCTGTCCATATACTACCGGCACAGGTACTTTAATCGTCTCTGCCAGTGGAAAAGAGCCAGTTCGTTCACGGTAGGTAGGCCTAATTTTGACTTCGACGATTTTGAGCTTCGGTTCCAGAATTTCAGCGAAAGGAAAGTAATCCGTTTTTTTGTATTGACGCTGTAAATAATCCGCCACAGCAATTTTAATCGTTCGCAGGTCCTTTTCTACGACTTGATAATCTGTCCCAACGAGCAAACCAAGCACAGCATTTTCTTTTAGTTGGTAATATAACAACGGATATTTGATCGTTTTCATAAAAATCAAATATAAGCCATTTAGTTTTTTTTCAAGTTCAAAATTCAGATTATTAAAGAAAAGTTAAATCAATGTACTTTTACACCAAAAAAGGTAACTGAATCATCTTCCTAACAAACCCCCATTTCAACAAAAATTTTAAACTTTAAACCTAAAAAAACTACCATGAAAAAAATTCTGGCAATTGTGTTAAGTTTATCAATCATTAGTTCTGTAAATGCTCATTTTGTTCCTAAACCAGTTGCAAAAAAAGCTAAAATCCAGGTTGCACTACTTCTGGATACAAGCAATAGCATGGATGGATTGATCGATCAAGCCAAATCTCAACTTTGGAAAATGGTCAATGAACTCGCCACTACAAAAAAAAATAATGAAACCCCTGATATCGAAATCGCACTTTACGAATACGGAAATGATCGATTAGCTTTGAATGAAGGCTATATCAGGCAAGTCGTGCCGATGACAACAGACCTTGACCTAGTTTCCGAAAAACTGTTCGAACTCACCACCAACGGTGGAAGCGAATATTGTGGCTGGGTGATCGAAGATGCAACACTTGGCCTTCAATGGACAAGCAATGACGATGACCTCAAGATCATTTTTATAGCCGGCAACGAACCTTTCAGCCAAGGGCCAAAGGATTTCAGACAAACCTGCAAAGCAGCTAACTCAAAAGGAATCATCATCAATACTATCCACTGCGGCGGCTGGGATGAAGGCATCAACGAACTTTGGAAAGAAGGAGCTGACCTGGGTAAAGGAAAATACATGAACATCGACCAGGATGACAAAGTGGTGCATATCCCCACTCCTTATGATAATGACATCATAAAACTTAATGAAAAGCTTAATCAAACCTACATAGGTTATGGCCGATCCGGAAAAATGAAAGCCGAAAGACAAATGGCTCAGGATGTCAATGCAGCAGCCTATGGTGCTGCAAACGCAAGAACCCGTGCTTCCTTCAAAGCAAAACAATCATACAATAATGCCGATTGGGATTTGGTGGATGCCGCTGAAAATGATGAAGAACTGCTTGAAGAAGTTAAAAAAGAAGACCTTCCAAAAGAAATGCAAAAAATGAGCATCAAAGAACGGAAGGATTATATCAAATTGAAAAGCAAAGAACGGAAAAAAATCCAGGAACAAATCAGGGTTCTCGATGAAAAAGCAAAAGCTTATGTTGCTGAAAAACAAAAAGAAAATGCTGAAAAACTCACATTAGATAATGTAATGATGAACACTGTTCGGGAACAAGCTAAACGCAAATCATATCAATTCGAAAATTAATTGCTATTTATTAAGGTTGGAAAAATCATTAATTTTGGGTGGTTTTTCCAGCCTTTTCCAATTTAATAAACGGATAAAAACAAACACATGCTTTTAAAATCCTACCTTTTTCTTTGTTTTTTATTTTCATTCACTTTTTTTGGTTTTTCTCAGGATGTTGAAAAGGATTTTAAAACCAATTCTATTTCCATTTTCAAAAACGGAAGTGCTTTTTTCCTCAAATCAGGAAATGTAAAAACGACAGATGGAAACTATAAAATAACTGAAAACATTCCGTCCGCATTATTTGGAACGCTTTGGATACACTCTCCAAAAGGAGATTTGAAAAATATCAGCAGCTATACTGACAAAATTGAAGAAACTCGGCAATACCGTGCAAAAGCCATCGAAGAAATTCTGAATATCAACAAAGGCAAAAAAATGGTCCTGCACATTGGAAAAGGTGAAGTTTTGGAAGGAGTCCTTGAAGATATCGAAAAAGAAAAAGCAGGTGCTGAAAATCTGAATAATGTCAGCTTAAATAGCATCGTAACTTTTAGGACTGAAAAAATATGGCTGACGTTCTACACCTCTGAAATTCGTAGAATTGAGTTTTTAGAAAAACCCAACCAGCTGGTTGAATTTAAAAAGAAAAAAGAAAAACCCGTTGTTAAAATTGACTTCAATTCCAAAAAAACGGAGCAATCATTGGATTTGATGTACCTCGAAAATGGATTGAGTTGGTCTCCAAATTATTTGATCGAGCTGATCGATGACAATACAGCGAACCTGACATTGAGGTCAGAAGTAGTAAACAATGCTGAAAATATCATTGATGCGGACATCAATTTTGTTGTTGGAATTCCCAACTTCAGATTTGCGACCAAACTCTCCTCGCTGGTTGATTTTATGAAAACTTTTACCCCTTCGCTTGATGTAAATCGATTTTCTAACATTGCTCCAGCACAAACTTTGAATTACGGGATTGAACAAGACATGGATTTTCAACATGATCTTTTCAATTCAAACAATGATATCGGTAGTGCACAGGAAGACCTGTTTTTTTATACTTTAAAAAACATTAATCTTAAAAAAGAAGGTAGAGGACATTATCAAATTTTTAAAACTAAAATTGATATCGCACACATTTATGAATGTAACCTGGAAACCAACAGTGCTTCAAAAAATTATTATCAAAAAAACTTTTTGTTCCAACCGGACAATAAAAACAAAGTATTTCATTCTATAAAGCTGGAGAATCAAACCAATTATCCCTGGACAACCGGAGCAGCAATGGTCGTAAAAGGAACAAAGTCAGCTAAGCCCATCAGCCAGGATCAGCTTAATTACACGCCTATTAATGGAAACTCTTTCGTGAAACTGACACAAGCACCGGATGTAAAAGTAAAACATGCTGAAAAAGAAATTGAACGACAGGACAAGGCAATGAAAAATCCTTCAGACAAACGATATTTCCTAGATTTGATCACTGTCCAAGGACAAGTCAAAATCAAAAATTATAAAGCCAAAAATATCGATCTCAATATCCGTCGAACCATCATCGGACAACTTTTGGAATCCAGCACTGATTGGTTAAGATCAGACCGTGTCAACAGGACGGGCAGCCAAAACCCTACCACTGATGTTTGTTGGGAAATCTCTGTCGAATCCGGAAAAGAGTTGATTATTACTTACACCTATAAAGTTTATGTGCCGGATTAAATTAAAAATTCGGGCATTTCACTCTATAACGACTCTTAGCCGGATGTGTGTAAATCAATGACAGTTCAAAAGCTCCACGTGAATTGTTCGCTGTTTTTAAAGAAGAAGAAGTCACATCATAGCTTATCCCCAGATTCCAGCGCTCAACTTCAAGAATGGCTGAAACGACATACGATTCAAAATGTGATCCTGTAACTGTTCGGGTATTTCTCACCCAAATTCCGGCGCGAATTGCCAATTCATACCAATCATGATTGGTGTAGCGGAAATTACCTCCATAAGTTGCTTCGAATGAAGGCCCCTGCCCCATTACAACTACCGCAGGTAACAGACTCAATTCATCGGAAAAAGGAATTTCACCTCCTGTGTGAGCAAGCCATCGCATGTTCAATTCTTCATCATTTGGAGTAAAAAAGGAAATTTTTGGTGCGTTCAAGTGAAACAAAGAACCTCCTGCATAAATGCTGGTATTATCGCCAAATAACGCATAATACATCAACCCAGCGTTAAAATCCATATAGATATCTGTTTGTTGTGTATCGCCTGTATAGCCAGGCTCCTGATTGGATGCTCCCATATCTGGAGCGCCTGTGCCAGGATCATATTGAGCAGAAAACCAAAGCTGGCTCCAATCAACGCTATGTTGCCCAGCTCCTAGCTGAGCTCCAGCAATCAGGTATTGAGCGTCATTTCGGTACTTTCCACCAGCAACTTGCTTTAAGTATGAAAAATTCAAATGGCCACGGTTTATCGTAAAATTTGAATCACCTGCTTCATCCCTTAGGATATTCAATCCAAAACCGATGAAATCATCTCCCACGACGTGGTATTTCATATCAAATGCTCCTGCGATAGTTCGAAATGGTCTGTTTCCAAGAACACTTGACCATTGGTCCCTGTAATTGAGATTGACTCGCCAGCGCCCTTCAAAAACTCCGGTCATCGCCGGATTCAAATGTATTGGAGCAGCATAGAACTGCGAAAATCGAGGGTCTTGTGCTTCAGCGTCTGTAGGCAACACAAACAAAAACACCACACAAAGGCTAAAAAAAAGTGTAAAATTCAAGTTCATATTTTAAACTTTAAAAAAATGCAAGTTCAATATTAGAAGATTATTCACAATTTGAATGCAAAATGATCAAAAAACTTTGTTCACCAGTTTACTAAACAACTATTTGAGCAAAGTTGAATTTCCTTTATAAATGTCTTTTAAACCATCAATATACTCTGCTTCAAGATACCAAACAAACACCCCGGGATTCATTTTCTGTCCATTGAAAGTACCATCCCATCCAGCGTTTTGATCGTTAATTTCAAAATCTTTGGCTTCATAGACCAGGCTACCCCAGCGATCAAAAACTCTGAAAATTTTGATTACCGTTCCTTCTTTTCCATGCACCATCAATACATCATTGATTCCATCGCCATTGGGTGAAAATCCGGTCGGAACGTGTACCTGACGATCTTTGATCACCCTCACAGTAATCTGATCAAAAGCTTCACAACCATTTGCATCAATGCCTTGCAACTCATAAATGATCATATCCTGCGTAACGGACCAAGGTGTAAAGCAGTCCGTTCCACCAGAATCACAATTCAAAGTACCTTCATAAGGGGCATTCCAAATAAATTCAACGAATCCGACACCATTGAATTGGCTGGGAATCAATTGAATGCTATCACCGAGTTCGATTTCAACCACCTCGGGGCCCGCGTTTACTGTAAACTCCAGCGGACTTCCGACTTCCACAAAAGTTTGCCATTCACATCCATTACTGTCTTTCACAAAAATATCATACTCTCCTGCAGCTAATCCCAGTAATATGTTTAATCCATAAAAATTTTCGTTATCCAAACTATAAAGATATGGAGGTGATCCACCTTGTAAATCAAGCGTAATTACACCATCACTTTCTCCAAAGCAGCTCACATCTTCTACAATCACATCTGCTGTAATTGGAGGTGGTCCCAAAACATAACCGCTATCAATCAATTCGCAACCATTAGCATCAGAAACTGTTAATTCATAGACACCAGAATTAAGATTTTCAATAGTTTGAGTTATAGCGCCATTTTCCCAGCTGTAAGTATAACTTGGAGTACCACCGGAAACATTGGCAGTAAGCATTCCTTCACCAAAGCCGCTGCATTCGTTGTCAACGCTGTCAAAGTTCACATCCATCGATTCCGGTTCATCAATCTCCGCCTGTCCAATTACAGAACAGCCAACAAAATCAGTGACTGTTACAAAATATATTCCTGAAGGCAGATCTGTGACCGTTTGAGTTGTCTGATTTCCAGTATTGCCATCCCACTGGAAAGTAAATGGAGCGTTGTCACCTTGCACATTTAAAACTGCTGCTTCACCATCGGATAAACCAAAACAACTGGCATCCGTTTCTCCCATTGCCAAAATGATTTCAGAAGGTTGTTGTAAAATAATGGATTCTACACCCGTACAACCTTGTGCATCAGTTATTGTCACCACATAAATTTCATCTCCAATAAGATTGCTGGCAATTGGAGTGATCTGGATTGGGGTAGTATTCCACAGATAGGTATAATTATTTAAATCTCCCATTCCAATTCCACCGGAAACTAAGTCTATTTCCAACTGACCATCAGGAACATCAAAACAACTTGGCTCAACCGGAGCAATATTACCAATTATAGGATCCAATTCATTTATTATAATTAAATCGACCACCTCACAACCCATTTGATCGGTTACGGTTACAATATAGGCTGAAGCATTCAAATTCGTTGCAATATTCGAAGTAGAACCACTACTCCATTCATAAGTGAAATTGCCATTTCCACCCACAGCTATTACCTGCGCAATATTTTCCATAGCTCCACTACATCCCACGTAGGTTTGGGTCATTGTAGTAGTAATTGCTGAAGCTGGCTGTCCAACGTTTGCCAAGGCAGTTGCTGTACATCCATTTGCATCAGTGACTGTTACAAAATAAGATCCGACTATCAAACCAACCGCTGTATTGGTTGTCTGATTATTCACATCACTCCACAAATAGTTGAAAGGTGCAGTTCCACCAGCGGGGATCACCGTTGCCGAACCATTACCTCCTCCATAACAGGTAACATCAGTCAGATTTATTGTTGCTGTTAAAGTATCCGGTTGAGTAACATCAATTGTCTCCAAAATGGTACAGCCATTAGCGTCAGTAACTATTACGCTATAATTTCCAGCGTCTAAGAGGATCGCAGGATTTCCGGTTTGCAATAATGGATCATCCCATTGGTAAGTATAAGTCCCAGGGCCTGTTCCCCCATTTACGTCAATCATGGCTTCGCCGCTGTTTTCACCAAAACAACCAGCAGGAGTTTCAGTAATTGAATTAATCACCAACGGATTAGGCGTTGAGACATCAACACAATCCACAACAGTACAGTTATTACTATCTGTTACTGTGACGCAGTAATTTCCGGTAGTTAGATTATTGGCAATTGCTGAAGTTTGAGCATTACTGTCATTCCACAAATAAGTATAATTACCGACACCTCCACTAACTAAAACTGAAGCCGTTCCATCTGGCGTGTTTACACAAGAAGTAATTGTACTACTCATTTGCAATAAAATAGTAGTCGGTTCAAAAACATCTAAATTTTGAGAAATTTCGCATCCATTCTGGTCCGTCACTGACACCTCATAAGCTCCTGCACAAAGGTTTGAAGCAATATTATTTAAAATGGGTGGGTTGGTATTCCAAACATAGTTCAAAGCTCCTGTTCCACCGCTACCTATCGCAAGAGCTTGCCCATCACAATCGGAATTACAAGACACTGAATCAATAAGCAGCGTTAGCTCTAAAGTGTCAGGAGCATTTAAAACAAAATTAAAAGTATCCGCGCAACCTGCACTATCCAAAGCCACAACAAAATGCGATCCTGCGGCTATTCCTGTAATATTCGAACCTTGAGGAAAACCACCATCTAGAGAATAAGTTATGGGATCCAGGCCGTTTGAAGGAATAATGCTAATTGAACCATCAGAAGTATTCCAACAGCTTGGATCGGTCATCGTTGCACTTATTGATAATGCACAACCGACATATTGACATTGAATAGAAGCAACCTGTGAAGGACAATTTGAATTATTTGAAACGGCTTGTACCATGATATCGACAATATCGTTTATCGACAAGCCAGAAATGGTGTGAGACAAGGTTCCATTTGCCAGAGTCCATGTCGTCCCCCCATCAAGACTAATTTCATATTGTGTTGCACCAGGAATAGCAGTCCAATTTATAGTCAGGTCACCATTTTCCTGATCGCCACAACTCAGCACTGGTGCTTCAAATGCATCAAATACTTCAATATTTATTGTATCAGAATTGGTACAACCATAAAAATCCACTGTGTTTAAAATATATTCGGTTGAAATCGATGGATTGGCTAATGGATCGGGGCAATTACTGCATGACAATCCAAGTGCCGGAGTCCAGAAATAGTTTAAATCATTTGTGGTTACAAAAGTTATGGACCAATCAATAAACGTCCCCCCAAAACCATTTAGATCATCCGCTACCTGTAAAGTCCAGGTTCCGTTGATATCGCTTCCATTTAAATCCGCCCAATTTCCTTCAGGCTGGAAATCTCCAGTAAACGGAGCTGTGCCAGCTGTGATCGGTGTAATTGCCTGTGGAGTGAAACAAGTATTCGTATAATCGTCTCCACCTCCCCCATTATCAGAGGATAATTCTAACAAAGTACCGTTGGGAGTTTTTAATCTAAGTTCAACATCTGCATCAAAATTGTGCTCAAGATTTACACATACTGAAGCAATCTGAGTAGTAGCATCTGTCAAGACTCCCGGATTTATGTAAGAAATATCAATATTCGATTCATAAGGATTGCCGGGTGGATAATCGCTGTTGTCAAATTCGACATCTACAAATGCTTCGAAAGTTATATTTTCATCATCCAGACTACCAATTGGATTTGCATCAATGCTTGCTGTTTCACCATTACAAAGACTAGTATCCTGCAATTCAGGTAGTACCACATCGCATTCATGACAATTGGGATGCGTAGGAGGTAAAACATCAATAATTAGCGTTGTATCAGTCACACAACCAAATTCATCGGTCACCTGGAAAGTATAACTTGGCGTTCCGGCATTTTGAGGAGAGACCTCAATAGAATCCTGTGAAAAGTAAATAACCGAGGCATTATTGTTCCATGTATAGTCAACGATCTGAGGATTGAAAGTCTCTACATTTGGATAAAGAGAAGCATCAAAATCAATACTCCATTCGAATATCCAACCGTTATCAATCGCCCATAAATCCTGCACTGTCAAAGTCCACTCACCATTTAAAGGACAACCCAAAAAAGCATTTAAACTTTCAAATGAATTATAATCACCAGGAGGCATTGTGCCAACATTTGTATTTTGCCAGTATTCTGTCCAATTACCGTTTGTGGCGGTAGGTGTCCAGCAATAATCATATCCAACCCCTTGCAAAGGCGGGTCCATACCTTCATCAGCTTCTTCGGGTTCTCCCAGGAAAACACCTCCTAAAAACACTTGTTGCTGCAACACTACAGTAGTTCCATCCGGACAAGTCAGTTCTATTTGAAGATCGTGCATCCATGAGTGCTCCATATTTACACAAATTCCCAGCAAATCGTTGATATTTGTTAATACCTGTCCAGGGGAAAAATCCGAAAACATTATGCTGGTTGAATAGGTAGCTCCCGTTCCATCTGGCAAAGGCAAAGAATCCGAACGAACACCGGCGGTCTGGAAAGACCCTTCCGTCGAAACTACGGAAACTTCATAAGTAGTATCTATTGTACTGACAGCAGCAGACAATGACAATGTATCGCCAGCACAGATTTCATCTGGAACATCTCCTGCAAGTTCAAAATCCGGGTATGTAGAAACCCGTACGCGCTGGCTGATAAAATTGGTATTTTTACAACCAAACTGGTCTTCTATGGTCAATTGTATAATATATCCACCAGGTTCTTCATAGACATGAGAAGTCGTCGGCCCTACTGCAAAGGTACCATCTCCAAAATCCCAGGTAAAGCTCGAAGTAAAGTCTGAATGGTTATAAACCACACCATCCTGAGGGTAAATTCCAGAGCCAGTCAAAAACACCCTATCCCCTGGACAAATATCTATATATCCAGTATCGGGTGGATTCACCGCAGGAGTTGTACTCACTAATTCAGCCTGAATGAGCTGGCAAGCAGGGATACAATTAATATCAGCACTCCATCCCGCTCCCTCTCCGGTGCTATTTGAATTAAAAGTGAGTGTCAAACAACCTGATGTGTTCGCAGCCGTAGCCTGAACAATAAACGGAGCACCAGGTGTAAAATCACTAGCACACATTAATGATGGAGCCCCTGTGTTCATACCGTCAAAAAAGCATAATTCATCTCCTGCCATCAAATCAACCCCTGAAAAAATCAACTGAATATGTGTCCCCGTGGTCAGATCAGAACAAATGGTGGTCGTAAAATTTTCATTATTACCATAATTATTATTTCCGCCGCCGCTATCCAAAAAGAAACCACCACAATCAAAAATAGGGGTACCATCCATTAGGTAGTTTTGACCAAAAAGAGAAAGGTTAAAAGAAAGCAAACTTAAGAGGAGTAAAATTCTTCCCATGCTCAGGTTTTGGTTTAAATGTTTGTAAGAATTATTGCAAGCTAAAATGATTTTACAGCTTTGAAATATTGATGGATGCCTTTAACAATAATCCTAAAAAGTGAATAAAAGGAACAAAGGTTTTCTTATCGGGAAGCGGTATAAAATTACTTTATAATTGGCTATTTTACAAATTTTAAAAACAGTCATCCCCAAAAGGACGCAATCTTACATTTCTCCCAGATGCTTTTTTAAAGATTTTGTAAAATCCTTTCCGGCGTGATAAACAAGTATTTTGTCCGTCCCACGTATTTTATAGATTATGGGTTTGTCCCAATCTCTTTGCAAATTTTGTTCTTTTTCAAGCAATAAAATATTTATGTTATTGACATCTTTAATGCTAATTGTCGGATAATCATTGTCCTTTTCAGGTATATTTTCTGTGATCAAAAAAGCATTGTCGAGATAAAAATTCCACCGTTTGATCAAAAAAGGATTTTCTTCCACTAGACCATCCACATATTCTCTTTCATACACCTCATATAATCTTTCGTCAGGAAGCACTGTATTTGGTTCGTTTTGTGCAGATGAAAAATTCCAGGCCAAACAAAAAAAGAACAACAGTAAGCAATTTTTCATATCTGGTTAATCTTTATGATTTTATAAATAATTCTATTTTTTAAAAAAGCAAAACTATATCTTGCTGAAGATTTTAGAATCACCTTAAGCTGAATTGATGGTCATCAAATCAGCTCCTTTGGTACTAAGGAGTCACAGGATTTTTGAACGGGAATTTCTCAGAAAAGACAAAAAGAAACGTATGCTTAAAATAGTTTCTGTGCTAATCGTTTTAATCGCTATATATCTTGGATTAACCTTGCTGTTATATTTTAAACAGAAAGATTTTATTTTTTACCCAGCGAAATTAAACCAAAATTATAACTTTTCACAATTTAAAAATATCGAGGAATTATATTTTGATGTAAATGAAGCCTCCATCCACGCGCTGCATTTTAAAACGGAAAACTCAAAAGGAATAGTATTGTATTTTCATGGAAACGCCGGAGCTCTTGACAAATGGGGTTTTGAAGCTATTGAATTCACAAGTCGAGGCTATGATGTCATCATGCCGGATTACCGGACATATGGTAAAAGCACAGGGGAGCTTAGTGAAAAAAACATGAACGAAGATGCTTTAACAATCTACAATAAAGCCATCGAAAGCTTTGACCCTACCAGGATCATCTTTTACGGGAGATCACTCGGATCAGGCGTTGCCTGCGACCTGGCTACAAAAGTAGCCTCAAAGCTTCTGATCCTTGAGACCCCTTATACCAGTATAGGAGACGTCGCTCAAAGAGGTTTCTTTTTTTTACCTGTGCATCGTCTATTGAATTTTCGATTCGAAAACAAAAAGAAAATAAACAACCTGAAATGCCCTGTTCATATTTTTCATGGTACAAAAGACGAACTCATACCCTATGCTCAGGCTGTCCAACTCGCTGAGATTTACGGAGATGATTTCATTTTAACCACCATCGAAGGGGGTAGTCATAATAACTTAGTCACTTTTGAAAAATTTCAAAACAAACTCGATGACTTGTTAGAATAGTTAAATGGTTTGTAGTACATGATTTATTTTGCTCGTAAAGAACTTCAAAGTTTCGATATGAAAAAGCGTCTCTATCATTTTTGATCCAGGTGCTTTGGTGTTCTATGGGAAGTGGTGAATGAGCGAATGTACCAACTCTGCCTAACGCTTTCTATTCCAACTTGTAGAGTTCATTTCCTGCCGGTTCAAATTTATCTCCTTTGATCCAGTAAGGCTTCTGATTCCAATTGCCAATAAGTTCTGCAGCCCGGATATAAGCTTTCCAATATTTATGGACATAGTCGAGATCGACCGTGTGAAATTCATCTGTTGGCTGGTGGTAGTATTTGGAAATCCGCTCATCAAAAGCAGTCATTGCCATTTTAAAATTGACAGCTGGAACTCCCTTCTTGGCAAAACTAACCTGATCAGATCGTTCGTAATAATTTTGATTAGGCAAGCGATCACCAATTACACCTAGTCCCACTTCCGAAGCCGCCTGAATGACCAACTCATCTATATTAGTTCGGCTGGTGTCCAACAAAGTCAACACCTCAGTATTAGTATAACCTGAGTTATCGATATTAAAGGCAAAGACAGTTTCCTCCAATGGTATTTTTGGATCATCCACATAATACGAACTCCCCAGCAACCCCTTTTCTTCACCAGTCAATGCAATGATGATCACTGATCTTTTGGGAGGATATTTTCCAAAGTATCTGGCAGCATTGATCAGTCCTGTAGTACCGATACCATTATCTCTGGTTCCGTTGTAAATAGAATCCTGCCCAGCCTTACCAGCTTGAATACCCACATGGTCGAAATGGGCACACATCACAATGTGTTCTTTTTTCAGTTCAGGATCAGTCCCTTCCACAAGACCAATTACATTATAGGCTTCTACTTTTGTCTTTTTTATCCCTTCAATGTTAATGGATGCGAATAGATTAGAATTCCCTTTTATTTGTTGTAAATACAAAGAAGCCGAATCCCGAACCCATAGATTTGGAAAGCCTGGATGGTCTTCATCTGCCTCTGCTAAACTCATTCTTTCCTGTGAAAAATAGTTGACCACCATTGGCCATGGATAGCGCAGCCCCGAACCGAATAATTGAATGAAGCCAACGGCGCCAGCTTGCTGTATCTTTTTAAACAACTCGTGACCTCGAGCTGAATCCATGATGTCCCGAAGAGCGATAACGACAATCTTACCCTTTAGATCAAACGAATCGTAATCTTCCAGGTCAGCCAAATAAACCAGCGGGCCTTCAACTGTGCCATTGGAACCGGAAAGTAAGGCCATATCAATACCTCCTTTAAACTCTTGCCCGAGCATGGTCACAGTGGCAGATGTTGCTGGTTTGGTACTTTGAATGGGAACACGCTGCAGATAATCTCCATCTGTATCACCCAAGGGAGTCAGGCCTGACCTGCGGAATTGTTCGGCAATGTATCGACCGGCGATGAGGAGCTCGTCAGTTCCCGTATTACGACCTTTCAATTCATCTGCGGTTAGAAATCGAAGATGCGATTCTGCTTCGCGCCAGTCAATGGTACTGTTTATTCGTTCCATCTGGGCATTAGCAGGCAAGATAATCGTAAGTAAAAAACCAATAAATAGGATAAAGTTATACTTCTTATTCATAAAGTAATGATTATTAGTTTTGGGTGTATTTCTTAAATAAAACATTCTCAAGAGAATAATTATAGTCATCCATTACGATTGACTATTTAAATTTTAAAATTAAGAAAAAACCACCATTTTAATAAACTGTTATTAAGGATTATGAACCTCTAGTTTTGTCATAGATAGGGGATTTACTTTACTCCACATTTCATTTTATTCATTCCAAATTCCTCGTAAAAAAGAAATTCACCTGGTCAATTTTTCAAAGTTTATAAAACTCTAAAACAAATGAGTTTTCTTTTCCTTTTTTAAGTAAAACAGAAAAATTGTCAGCAAACTTTATACTTGAAGGAAGACTTTGCAACATTAAATACCTTCCACTACAAACAAAGAACAAGTTGCTTACACTCCTCAAAATAAAAACAAAAGGACAACAAAACTGCTGCCCCTTGTTCGAATTTGGGATGTCCCCTTTTCTGTTCATTTGGTTTTATGGTGTGCTACCGCTGGCACAAATGCTTCTGATTGTTTCAAAAACCCCTTCTGCACCAAAGCGGCTGGCCTTCATTTTTATCTTAGAATCTACTGTTATCCCTTTGTAGGTTCCGGAAACGCCGGCTTCGATTTCAATATCCGAAAATCCCGTTGCAACGTAGGTGACGACTACAAACTTGATGCATTCTTCAGCTGGAAATGTATTTCCATAACGGCATTCACAGTCTTCACGAGGATTACACCAGTTGATTTCGCCTTTGGTGGTTTCTTGTTCCCAGCCCCAGCAGTTGGAAATGGCTTTTGTGATTTGAATATGTGGCCCCGGGTCAACAATCATACAATTGTTTGGATCTGTCGCGATATGGACTGTGAATTCAACTTCAACGCATGTCATTCCAAACCCATTTCTGATATTTCGGGTAAAAGGTCCCCAGTCCCAACTACGATGCATCGGATTAGGAATGAAAACATCAACAACACCGGTGAAATGTAGAATAGGTTCAAATTTTGGTTTCCCGTCAGGTGCTATGACTCCAAGTGTATAAAAAATTTCTCCGTTTTCCTTCACCCATTCTGCTCTCACAACAAAGTCACCCAATTCAATCAATTTATCGTCGATCAGGCTACGTGCCTTTTCATCTTTTTCAGCATCGGTAAGTTCAACTCCATCTTTTACTTTGTTGTAAATCGTTCCTCCCAATGAATCTGTTTTAATGAAAACCATTTCATCGATAATCTCACGAGCTGTTTTTTCGAGATTTTGAATTTCGTTTTCGTTTTCAATAGTGATGTCATTCAATTTGATAGGTAATTTTGCATCATCAACAAATTGCTTTGCCATTGCTATGAAAGTAGAAGTGTCAGGAATCAAGTTGACAGGATCATTGTCCTTTTTACAACCAAATGCTATGAAAATCAACATCAAACAAACTGCGACTAGTGATAATTTTTGATTGATTATTCGCTGGAAAATTATGTTTTTCAAAATTATTAAAGCTCTCATGATTTAATTTTTTAAAAGATTTGAAAATGCAGCATAAAAACTGCTTGAATGAAAAATTGCGCGCTTTCTGATACAAGTTTAATCAGAATTGCGCCCTGATTTCAAGTACAATTAATCAATAAAATCACAATGAAAATTGGCCCAAACTAGGCCAATTGGAGAACAAATTTTGCAAATCAATCTTTCAAAACAATCTGATAATCAACCACTTAAAGCAATCGATTACATTTGTACACAAAAAATCAATTTTTAAAAAAAGCCATCAAAAGAAAATGACTTTTTTTGTCAAAATTCCTTTGTCAGTATGAATTTTGGTAAAATAAATGCCATGAGGAAGGTTAGCTATGTTGATTTGAGTTTTCTGCAAATCAGAGATATATTTTGACTCAACCAATTGTCCCAACTGGTTAAAAATCTGAATACTTTGAAAAACAAGACTTTCAGCTTCAAAATAAAGGTTACTATTTGACGGATTTGGAAATACCTGAATTTCATTTTCCAGATTTATCTCATAAACAGGAGTTACATCAATCAAAAGAATAGTATCCGAAAATGTTCCAACATTTAAAACACGTTCTTCATTGTTTATCATCAAAACGTCAGTGAAATGAAAAGAAAAATCTCGCTCAACACTTCTTATTATTTGATCTTCAACAATAAATCTCACCTTTGCAACAGGCCTTGGTCCGGATATCACATTTTGCCCTCTTCCGGCTGCTCCTACTTCCACTCTTCCTTCCGCCGGCGCTCTGTGAAACCCAACAAAATTGCTCGCCGCGTGGACAAACATTAAATCATCAGGCATGGTATCTGGAAAAATAACAGTCAGAGAATCTTTCACCAAATCCGCATCATATTCTAATCCAAATGCAATTCCTAAAGCGGGTTCAATATCCCCAGTGTCTGCATAAATCAATTCGATTTGTGCAAAAAAAGTATCCATCACCATTGCGGTATCCAAATCAAATGAAACAACCAGCTGAGGAATATTTGTTGTAAACAAGGTATCCGGTAAATCATAAGGCATGGGAGGCGGATTCGCTTCAAATTGCACTTGATCGTAATTGTGGGCTATAGCCTCAACATCCAGCGAATCAATAAAGCCATTGCCATCACAATCTATGAAACCGTAATCTACACCGCTAAAAGGTAAATTAATAAACCAAGGAAAAAATTCATGCGGAAGCCAATCTATCGATTGATCGATCCTTGGTTCGCCTTCTGCACCATAGGCAAGACCAATCGGCAAAATATCATAATTGTTGGCAATGCTATCATTATTAGTATCACCTGGAAACATCAGGAATTGGGCATTAGAAAAGTTGAAAATTAAAAGCAATGGCAGGAAAATAATTCGGTTCATTGGAGATATTTTTATAAATTGTTGGAAAGTAAATTTGATGCAAAACAGCAAACTTATTGAGTTACTAAAAAGCCTGTCTAAAAGAAAACTCAGCCATTTTCACGATTTCATTCGCTCTCCTTATTTTAATAAAAATACGGATATTAATTTGTTTTTTGAATATTTGGAAAAATATAGTCCTGCCTTCACTCATAAAAATCTGGACAAAAAAACAGCAATCTCCAAGCTTAATACCTCAAAAAAACTCAATGAGCGTTCTTTGGCATATCTCATGAACAACCTGTTGAATTTGCTTGAAAAATTTTTAAGCATTGAAAAACTAATGGGTGACGAATTTCAAACACAACAATATTTAATTCAATCTTTCAAACAACATCATTTGCTGAATAATGTCCGAAATGCTTTAAAAAAAGCTAATAAGCATTTGGAAAAGAATCCATATAAAAATGCTGATTATTATTTTAAATCATACCAAATCTCGAAAAACGCTTATGAGCAAACAAGTAGTAATAAAAGGGCTTTCAACGAAGAATTGCAGATTGCTGGTAACGATCTTGATGTTTATTTTCTCGTTGAAAAACTACGCTATTGCTCGGAAATGCTAAATCTAGAGAAGATAATAAACGTTAAGTATGATCTTCAGTTGGGGGAAGAAATTATAGTGTTTTTAAATAATCATCCTTTGGCAGAAATACCTGCTATTTCTATTTATCTTAATTTTCTGAAGATGCTGAAAGAAGAAACCGAAGTAAAACATTTTAAAAAAGTAAAGCAACTTCTATATGATCATGTTAATGTTTTTAGTTCAGAGGAGCTGAAACATCTTTACACCGGGATTTTAAATTATTGTACTCGAAAAATCAACCGCTACAATGATGAACAATATTGGCTTGAATATTTTGAAATTAATAAGGTTCTTCTCAAAAAAGAATTGTTGTATGAAAATGGACAATTGTCTCCTTGGCGATATACCAATATAGTGCATGTTGGTCTGAAAACCAATCAACCTGAATGGACAAAATCTTTCATCGAACAATACAAAAACAAGCTACCTGAAGAATACATTGAAAACATGTACGCTTACAATCTCAGCTTGTTTTACTATTATCAAAAAGACTATTCAAAAGCACAAACTTTAGCTTTTCAAACGGACAGTAAAGATATATTGCTCAACATTCTCAACAGGAGTTTACTGATCAAGATTTATTTCGAAACCGAGCAGGTTGAATTACTCCTTTTTTACCTCGAAGCAAATAGAATTTTTCTACTGCGAAACAAACTCATCGATCCAAAGCTGAAAAAACAAATGCAGCGTTTTATTGACTTCACCAAAAAATTGACGAAAATAGAAAGCCATGAAGGCGAAAAGTTAGCGCCATTAAAATCGAGCCTACCACCTGCCACAGAGGTAATGCACAGGGATTGGCTATTGGAACAGATCAATAAAAAAATCCTGAAATTTAAGTGAATACGTTTTCAAATACTAAACTTTAAAATGTTAAAATTCAAGATCAAACCTGAAATTTTAGAAAAAAAGATAAACCTGAAATGGCTTAAGATTGTTTTTTGAACAAAGGTTTTCGACAGTAACGTATCGGAATAAAGTTAAAATATTAATAGTCTGAGCGCTTCGTATATGATTAATTAATATTTAAACGTTTTAAATGAAATTAATTTTATGACAATGCGTCATAGTCCCAAATAAATATGAATTTTGTTATTCAAATACTTTGATAAAAGTTGTAAAAGTTTTAATTTTCCCAAATAATACTAACTTATCATACTATTTTTCAAATCATAAAAAAGTTAATCATTTATGAACATTACCTTCAATGAACTACGCAAAATTAAGCACAGCCTACCAACTGGCAGTGTTGAGCGCATCGCCAATGAATTAAACATCGAAGCCCAGACAGTACGTAATTACTTTGGGGCCATGAAATATTCAAATGGACAAATCATTGGGAAGCACATTCAACCTGGACCTGACGGTGGCTACGTTAGTCTGAAGGATACTGCAATTTTAGATCTTGCAAAGAAAATAATTGCAGAGAATCAAGCGCAAGGCGTTGGTTAAACGTCTTTAAAAAGGGAAATGATAAACATTTATCATTTCCCTTTTTTTAATGAATAATCCGTATTTTTTTTAAAACACAAATACGGTATCCAAACCGATTCTACTTTTACTTAAGACTACAAAACGGTGATTCATATATGATGAGTCACCTTTTTTTATGCTACATTTTCAAATAAAAATCTCCAGTAAGATTGATATAATCCTTAGTAAAATGATTTCGTTCTTCGTACTGAATTACAATTTCACTTTTTACCAAAGGGCTTGGTTGTTTTTCAAATTGAAGTAAAACTCGTTCAATGGGTTTGTCATGTTTTGGCCTGACCTCTGTCATCTTCGTACAAAATAATCGGTAATTTTGAGCACGTTCCTGAAAACGAAGGCCTTCAAGTGTTGGTAGAATAACACAAAATTTACCTGATTCGGCCAACAAACCTCTCGCTGCTGAAAGCAAATCCCCATTGGGCAATTTTATAGTATGTCTGACTTCATTGCGATATTCGATATGCGAAAAGGTGCCGCCAGAGAAAAATGGTGGATTTGAAACAATTAAGTCATATTGTTTGGTAGTACTTTTTGCATAATGCTGGATAGCATCACCAATTGCATTCAATCGGTCCGACCAGGGAGATGACTTCATATTTTCAGTTGCTTGCTGAAAAGCCTCCTCGTTAATTTCTACCCCATCGATCATTGCTTTTTTAGTGCGCTGTGCCAGCATAATGGCAATTAAGCCCGTACCAGTGCCAATATCCAAAATGTTCGTAGCTCCATCTACATCTGCCCAAGCTCCAAGTAAAACACCATCAGTTCCCACCTTCATGCTGCACCGATCCTGTACAATAGTAAATTGTTTGAAATGAAAAGGAACCGATTTTTTTCTAACGATCATGTTTATCAGTTTTGAGATCACAAAATTAACCAAATCATTTGAAATTTAGGTTATTCATAAAAATTGAATCTCGAAAATAATTCAGGAGCTTTATATATTAACCGAAAATCTTAATCCTCATCCATCCTATTTTTATATCTTACACTAGATTTTTTAATACAATGTAGCAATTCAAATCATGAAGTTTTCTTACAAATGCCCAAAGTGTAATTCCGATGCTGTACTTGAGATCACAGGATGGAACGTCAACCAACACACCAAAATTCCATTGACGAAGTGGAGTCTGAAAAATGCGGTCCTTGATCGGTATATTTGCACTGACTGCGGATATACCGAAGAATACGTTCAACTAAGTCAGAATTTTAAAAAATTTGTACAAAAAAATCTGGGCAATCAGAATCGGAAGTACGACGATTTTGTCTGAGTTTTAAAGACAGTTTTTGCCAGCTTCCATTAGTCAATTATTATGAGAAGAAACATACCCCTGTTATTTTTTTTATTCCTGTTACTTTTCATTTCAGCAGCTTTCTTCAGTTTGATAAATGATTATCTATTGGCATGTTTTTGGGCCATTTTGTTGGCCTTATTGTTTCATCCTACTTTTATAAAATTAAAAAAACGCTTCAAACAAAATGAAAACCTGGCAGCAGGAATAACTCTTGTGATCATTATTTTACTTGTCGTAATTCCTATATTTTTTATCGGATTTATCATTATCAATGAAAGCATTCAATTTTACCAGCTAATCGAATCAGGCGAACTGAATATCAAAGGACAACTGGAATCTTTACAAAAACAGCTTCCAATGATCCAGGATTGGTTGGAAGGTATAGGTGTAGAATTTGAAGAGACTAAAAATTCTTTTTGGGAATCTGTTGCAGGGCTTAGTAAGAATCTTGCTTTTAGTGCTGTTGGTTTCACCCAGAATTTCTTTAGTTTTCTGGTGGAGTTTTTTGTCATGCTTTACATTTTGTTTTTCTTTTTAAAAGATGGCGAAGAACTGGTTAAGTCATTGGTTCGGATCATCCCTATTGGCGACAAACAAGAATGGAGACTAATTCATCGATTTGCCAGCGTTGCCAGAGCGACAGTTAAAGGAAGTTTGGTTGTTGCGACTGTGCAGGGAGCCCTTGGAGGAATTTTGTTTTGGGCTGTTGGCATCCCCGGAGCTATCATTTGGGCCTTTATTATGACCATTCTTTCCTTATTGCCCGTGGGTAGCGGATTGATTTGGGGACCTGCTGCGATTATTCTGATTATCCAGGGAGATTTTGTTCGTGGCATTGTGATTCTATTGGTAGGAAGTCTAGTAATTGGCCTGGTGGACAACCTGCTTCGACCTGCTTTGGTCGGAAGAGATGCCAAAATGCCTGATTATTTAATTTTACTTTCCACTCTTGGAGGACTGACCTGGTTTGGACTTTCCGGCTTCGTTATTGGTCCCATCATTGCCGCTTTTTTTATTTCATGCTGGCAAATGCTAAATGATGTTTACATACTTGAAAGGCGAAATAAATTAAAAAACAAATGGCCATAAGTTATTTCGGATTTATTAGTATTTTAAAAAATCTAAAATCCAATTCAAATTTTTCGCAGACACTTTTCTTCATATTCCTCATTTCGTTCTGCAGTTGCAAATCTGTTAGCCAAGCTATAAAATCCGAGGAAAATACTTTCCAGCTGAGGGAGCAAATTGTATTTCTTGTAAAAAGCTTGAACGAAGGAAATGAGCAAGGTTTGAAAACAGTTTATGCTGACGATTACGAAGGTATCAATCCCGTGACAAAATTTGAAAGTAAACAAACACTTGTCTCGCAACTTGTTGAAAACCAGAAAAAACAACAGCTCAAAATTGAAATGGAAATCATCGAAATCGATGCTAAATCAGAAATGGGATTTGCAGTTTTAAAATGGAAGACAATTTCAGGCTTTAGAACTTCAAAACAACAAACACTTTATCAAAAAAAGCATCTCCAAATCTGGATAAAAAAGGGTGAAGACTGGCAATTGAAAAGATCCCTTTTTTACAATTAATTTATGAAAAGAATCATGGTCATCGGTTGCTGTGGTGCTGGCAAATCAACCTTTTCAAAAGCACTCCACAGAAAAACTCAGCTCCCCTTGATACACCTCGATCAACATTACTGGAAACCCAACTGGACAGAAACTGATCCAAAATCCTGGACCAAAAAAGTCAATGAACTTGCTCAACAAGAAGAATGGATCATCGATGGAAATTACGGAGGAACGATGTCAATCCGGCTTGGGCGAGCTGATACCATTATTTATCTCGACATTTCGACGATTAAAGCGCTTTATCGAATTTTAAAAAGGAGCTTTTCCTATCTTGGAAAAACACGACCTGACATGCCACCTGGTTGTCCAGAACGATTTAGTTGGCAATTTATTCGCTATGTGTATTATTTCAATAAAACCAGAAAGTCAAAAATCTTTCGACTTCTCGAATCTCAACCAAAAAGTAAACAAATCCACATCATTAATTCAGCAAAGGCAGCTCAATTATTTTTAAAAACTCTAAACTTCGACTGATCCGTTTATATAGATTTAACCGATTTACAAAAAAGGAAAAACCCGCTCATTTTTAACTTCAGTCATCACGAAAGAACTCTGAACACGACCGATATTTGCTAAAGAAGCTAATTTTTGAGTAATGAAAATCTGATAATCCACCATGTCTTTTACATAGATTTTCAACAAATAATCAAACATTCCCGCTATGTGATAACACTCCATCACCTCTTTAAGATTTTTAACATCTTTGACGAATTGGTTCAAATATTCTTTATGATGACTTTCCAAAGTAACTGAACAAAAGGCGACCAGATGGTAGCCGAGTTTTTCTTTGTCAACAATCGTTGAATACCCTTTTATAAACCCTTCTTTTTCCAATCTTTTTATCCTGTCAAAAATCGGAGTATTGGTCATATTCAATTCGTGGGCAATCTCCTTGATTTTCATTTTGCCATCTTTTTGCAGTAGCTGAACAATCCTTTTGTCGATTGCATCGATTTTAATTTCCATGTCGCAGAATTTTTTTCTGAATTGCTTATCAATTTAAATCAAAAATAGAAAATTAATCTTCAAAAATTATCATTCAAATAAAAATTAACTTGACTATTAGCTAATAATAGAAAATAAAACCCAAAACAACTAAATTTACAGTATAAAATTCAAATAAATTCAAACAGGATGAAAGCACATAAATATTCCCCCGAAAGCTTAATGATGTCATTGGGGTACAAGCCTGAATGGTCTGAAGGAGCTATAAAAACACCCATTTTTCAAACCTCAACTTTTGTGTTCAAAACCGCAGAAGAAGGAAAGGCACTCTTTGAAGCGGCATATGGACTTAAGACTGCAAAAAAAGACCAGGAACCTGGTTTAATTTACAGTCGAATCAATAATCCAAACCTTGAAATTCTGGAAAACCGGCTTTGCGTATGGGATGATGCTGAGGATTGCGCAGTATTTGAAAGCGGAATGTCGGCAATCAGTACTGTATTTTTAGAATGCCTAAAACCTGGAGACCTATTGCTTTATAGTTCACCAGTTTATGGAGGAACAGACCATTTCATTCATCATTTTTTACCAAAAATCGGCGTTGAAGTTATCTCCTTTGGTCCTGATCATAACCTCAGAGATCTTATCGATTTGGTTAATAAGACCGGGAAAGCTGAGCGGCTGGCAATGATTTATGCAGAAACCCCTGCAAATCCAACCAACGCCATTATTGATATTGAAATTTGCCGAGAAGCTGCTGATTTCTTTGGTACTGAAGAGAAAAAAGTAGCTGTTGCTGTTGACAATACTTATATGGGGCCTTTATGGTCACAACCACTGCAACTAGGTGCTGACCTTGTCATTTATTCCGCAACCAAATATATTGGAGGGCACAGCGATTTGATTGCAGGTGCCGTGTTGGGGAATAATGAAATTATGAAAAGGGTAAAAATTTTGAGGACTTTTTTGGGCAACATGGCTAGTCCAAACACTTGTTGGCTGATGCTCAGAAGTCTTGAAACTCTAAAAATCAGAATGGAGCAGCAGATGAAAAATGCTCGAAAAGTTGCAAAACATTTAAACAAGCATCCAAAGGTTGAAAAGGTTTATTATTTAGGATTGCTTGATCCAAAGCACAAAATGTATAAATTGTACAAAAAACAATACAGTGCCCCGGGAGCCATGATTTCCTTTGATATTAAAGGTGGAGAAAAGGAAGCCTTTCAATTTTTAAACAACCTCAAACTATTCAAATTAGCGGTCAGCCTTGGAAGTACAGAAGGGTTAGCTCAACATCCGGCCACCATGACGCATGCGGGAGTTGATCCTCTGTCCAAGCATGAGATGGGAATTACTGATAAACTGGTCAGGTTATCCATAGGAATAGAAAATGTGAAAGATATTTTATGGGATATTGATCAGGCTTTGGAAAAAGTAGGACAGGATATTCAACCAAGACAATTTAATCAACTGCTTGAAGTTTGAAAACGATTGCACAAAAGTTTTGGGCTTTATAAAAGTGTAACTCCATTTTTATGGATTAAAAAACAGTTCTTATCTGCTTTAGGATCTGGAAATATTTAATTTCCTCTCAATAGTTAATTTCCTACAAAAAAAAGAACATTAAAATGCTGGATTGCGTAAATTTGGATTGAATTGTTGCTTACAACAAACAAGTTAATATCTAAAAACCATCCTTTATGAAACTATCCAATTTAAGCTTCTTTGTACTCAGTTTGTTCATGTTTTACTCCTGTAATAAGGGCGATGACATAAAGGAGGAAGCAATAAAAGATGATTTAGAAATCTGCGAATGGGATGGTACAAAAGTATCAGATACTGATATCTGGGAGGAATATATCGTTGAGCCTTTGGTCACCAATGACGAATGCGGTTGTATCGTTGGAGGCGTTGTAAAATATGTCAAAATCGGCAGCGACTTTGCTTTCATGATTTATTATGGAAAAGGTGAATGCAACAATTGGGCTTACCTGGTGACTTATTATGATGACGATGTTAAAAAAGCGAAAAAATGTAAATTCCAGATGGATTGCACTCCCTGAGGTGATTAGCAAACTATTTTTATAATCTCAAACCGGAGAATGAAAAAAGTCCATTCACCTATTTTCGTTTCAATCTATGAATTAACAATTCAACTTTAATTTTTGAAACAAAAAGCTAAACCTGATTGTAGTAATTGTTACAAGGTTTTTTCAATGAAAATTCTTGAAAAAATAAATCCAAAGAAAATACTCACTTTGCTGATGTTTTACATAGCGATGGCTATGAGCATTGTCTATTTTGATTTATTTCAATCTATTGAATTCACTGAAAATGAGCTTGTAAGAGTCGAAAATCCTGAACTTGTAATTGAGGAATATCAGTCATTGGCAAATGAGGATTTTGATTTAGAAATTGATAAATCCCTTCTAATAAAAATAACTGAAACGAATCCTTATCACGGCAATCAATTTCAAAATCGACTCTTCCACGAAAACCGAAATATCGCTCACCAGTTTAAGGAAAAGAAGAATAAACAACTTCACATAGATTTCTATTCTCACCAACAGATTGCATTGATCATTTCACACCAAAAAGTAGAGGAAGAAGGCATCGCCCACCTATCCTAACTTCATTCTTAACCTATTTTTTAATTAAATTTTCAGTTGCTGGCCCACCTAAACACCAAGCTGAAAATCAATCAATTATGTGAAATGAATTTTCAAAATCCACTTATATATCTCAATCAAAAAATCAATAAATCAGTCACTGATTATGTATTGGCTCCTTATAGAGAACGGCTCATTGCCATCAATCAGTTTGAAGCCAGGTTCCAAAACATGTCTGACGATGAACTCAAGAAAATAGCTGAATCACTAAAGAAAAAAGCTATAGCTCAAACTCCTTTGGATGAATTGCTGGAAAAGGCTTTTGCACTCGTAAAAGTGGTTTGCAAAAGGCAGCTGAACATGCAGCCTTTTGATGTACAAGTCATTGCAGCTATGATT
>JANQFJ010000211.1 GCA_028277915.1 Saprospiraceae bacterium | reverse complement strand
ATAGAAAAGCCTATACTGCCGTTTGGAGCTGATAATAACATCTCCTCAACTATTGAAAACTCTTTTGATTTCGAAAAGAGATCCAAACAAAAATTTCATCATGGTAATCAAAAATATGATCCATGGCGTATCGGCGACTTAAGCCCTGATAAATGGCCAGATGGTAAAAAATCATCAACTCTTGAAGTGCCTCCAGCACATCCAATCAATCTTGCCGTAGATAATGAAAGTATGCATGTCGTCTTAATCACTTGGGACGATCCTAAAAGTACCCCAACACCCATTGACAATTATGTCGTGAAAGTAGGCACAACACCTGGCATGACGGATGTTCTCTATCAGGCATTTATCGGGAATAAAGCATATTTTTATCCGCTTGAGAAAGGCTTGCAGGAAGGTGATACTATTTACGTTTCCGTTCAATCATACAATGTTGATTCCCAACAGTATAGTGAGGAAACCCAAGCTAGTCCGTTAGTCCTAAACTATGAACCTTTAGGGGAAGCAGATAATCAACTAAAAGTTAATTTTGCTGATTATGGCTATGATACAGATGGTGTTACAAAAATTGCAGGTTGGGATGAAGCTGAAGTTGATCATTTAGAACATTTTACCTCACGGATGATCCCTATTCTTAAAGATATCTATGGCGCTCCTTCACACGATTTTACAGTTACTATTGTGAAGAATTTATTTTATTCATCGTCAAATATCTATTTTCCCCAATACAACGAAATTCATATGGCCAATTTTGGTTTTTTGAGTCATCAAATATTAACACATGAGCTTATTCATGCTTTTAGAGATAATGTGATAATATCCTCGAATGAATTCTGGCAGTATGATCCAACTTACAGCGGATTTGAAGAAGGTTTCGCTCAAGGTGTTAGTTATGAAGCGATGAATCGGTATATTAAGCTATATCCTGATGATCCGTATGTTTTAAGTAGTTATGTATGGAATTCAGATTTTGAGTGGGATTATCATTTTCAAAATGTTCCTGAGCTTGGGACAACAGATTTTTGGAGTGATCAAGGTGGTATGAACTTATTTTGGGTTCGCTATGAAATGGCCGCCGCAGCTATACGTAAAATGCATATTGAAAACGAGCGTTTTTTCAAAAATTTTAATAAAAAATGGTACGATTATTTAAATAGTGATCATAAGCTTATAAGTTCAAAAGATTTGATTATTAAAATAATTTGTGAAGTTTTAGGGAATAAAATTGAAGGAGTGGCAGTTGAAAATTGGATTAATCAACAATACATTTTTGATTCGAAAATAACAATTGGTAAAAAAATATGGGTGAATACTGAGCACGATCCGATTCCTTGGGATGATCTTGCTTATCAAATAAAACAAAAGGGCTACTACTATGAAACATTTGAAAATGGTAGTGATTGGTCGTATTGGGATGGTGAAAAGTATGTTTATTACAGTTTAAATGGTTCCGAAGGAGTTGGCTCGTTAACTGATTTAAAGCATGGTCTTTTTTGGAAGGATAAAATTCTTATCAAACCGCTAGATAATCCTCCTGTATATTTCGGTTTTGGCTGGGCAGATTTGAATATGGTAAACGTTGATGAAATATTTTCACTTTCCTTTTATATTGAAGGACTTCATGATTTACAGCTTTATAAAATGGATGTGAGTTTTGAAGAAGTACAAAAAACAATTTACCGAGTTATAGGAGATGAACTTGCTCCCTCAAACGGAATTTGGGGGGGCGTTATCGGAGCTATTGATGGTGAAATTTATATCGATCATGAAGACTATCCCGAGGAAGATGGATTAGATGTCGTTAATGGTGCATTCCATGGCGATCGGAATTGGGCTGGCATTTTTAATGTAGATACAGGAAATTATGAAACGATTCCTGGAAAGCTAAAAGTTCGATATGAAAATGCCGTTGGTGATATTTATAGGACCGAAGTAAATATTGGTTCAGGAAATACAACAGGTAATCAGATGTTTTTATTTGATTTTACACAACCTAATTAGTATCAAAATCATGATTTAGTTAATTTAAGCCAGTTGCCTTTTGGGCAGCTGGCCTTTTTTTGAAGTATATTGTAATACTTGACAATACTTATATTGTCATATATACTTTTAATGGAGGTTCAAGAAAAATGATGAAGCCAATTAGTCTAAAAATAGAAGAGTATCAATTAAAACTCCTCGAAGCTGTGTCTAAATCCACACACATTCCAAAATCCTCTCTTATAAGGCAAGGCATTGAACTTATATTAAAACAGCACAAAGAAGACATTATTTCCGATGACTTAAAGGAAGAGATAAAGCTCCTTCTTACCGAAGACGAATCCCTTTTGAAACGTTTATCTAAGGCGTGAATCTTCTTTATCCAAAACAGATTTTGTACCTCCATAAACAGGTCATCGATATGAGTGGTGGTTCCCATGGTGTGCGTGATCAGGGGCTTTTAGAATCGGCTGTTTATCGGCCACAATCTACATTTGGCGGGCAAGATCTGTACCCGAATTTATTTTTAAAGGTTGCTGTTTTGGGACATTCCATCATAAAAAATCATCCTTTTATTGATGGTAATAAACGTACAGGTTTTGAGGCGATGCGTCTTATGTTACGTATAAATGGATTCGATGTTCACGCTTCAGAAAAAAAGAAATTTGATTTCGTCCTAGAAATTGCAGAAGGAAAACTTTGTGAGGAAGATATCGCTAATTGGTTAGAAAACCAAATCCGTCCTTATAAAAAATAGTGTCCGTTCTTATTTTTTTCATATATAATGACGTACCATGGCCGTTCCGACCGTAGCAAAATCAAAACCAAAAACCTTCCATTTTCCAGAAGTTAGAGTTGTAGAAGCTTCCGCAGGCTCAGGCAAAACGTATGCATTGGCCAAACGCTATATTCAACTGTTATTCAATCCCGAATTGCATCTTGAAGATATTCCTATTCGTAACATTTTAGCGATTACCTTTACGAATAAAGCCGCATTTGAGATGAAGGCGCGGATTCTTGAGTTTTTAAAAGCGATTGCCTTGGGTCAATTTTCCAAGCAGCAAGAGGATGATCTATTAAGACCGATTGGAATCACTCAAGAAGAAGCAAAGTACAAGGCCTTTGCGATTATGGAAAACCTCATCCATCACTATAATTTTTTTCAAGTGCAAACAATTGATAAGTTCATTAATGCACTTTTATCTGGCTGTGCATTTAAGATTGGACTGACGGCGAATTTTAAGATTAAAACGAATTCGAGCGAATATTTAGAGTACAGCTTGGATGAATTAATTGATCAGGCAACGCATAATAAAGGTCTATCTAAAATGTTCGAGCATTTTCTGCACAATTATCTTTACCTTGAAAATCGAACGGGATGGTTTCCTAAACAGGATATGTTGGCAATTGTTTGCACGTTATTTGCACAATATAATGCCTATGGCTATGAGTTTAAAACGGGTATGTTTGTTCCAGAAGATTTAATCAAGAATAAGAAGAATATTTTAAAGAAAATAAAAGATTTGCGCAAAAGCCTTCCTGAAGAAACGGATAAGCGTTTTTTGAACAGTCTTGACCGGTTTTTAAAGCAACATACAAAGGGTTTTGATATTGATCGCGTTTCTGATTATTTTGCACGTGAGGACGTTCCTGTTCGAAAAAATACGAATGTTTCCAGAGAATTAGAAAAACAATGGAATGATATAAGAGAAGACTTAAAGTTGTTGTGTGAAGAAGAAGCGTACTCACTTTTTAATCCGTATATTCAAATTTACAATCATGTTCAGGATGGTTTTCGAGCGTTGGCGGCTAAAGATGATGTGCTTTTTTTAGAAGAACTTAATAAGCGGGCCGGATACTTGTTCGATGAAGATTATATTACCGTCGAAGAACTGTATTATCGTCTAGCCACACGTTTCCATCACTATTTAATTGATGAATTTCAGGATACGAGTCGTCTACAGTGGCAGAACGTCGAGAAGATGACTGAAGAAGCGCTCTCAACGGGAGGTTCGCTTTTCTATGTTGGTGATCGTAAGCAGGCGATCTATGGATTTCGTGGGGGCGAAGTGGAATTGTTTGATGATATTAAACATCAGTTTCAAGCGTTTAACGTTCAGATTGAACAATTAAGCAAAAACTGGCGCAGTCAAAGAGCTATTGTGGATTTTAATAATGCCGTATTTTCCTTAGATAATTTGCGTTCTTTTATTCGTCGAAAGGAATCGTATGAATCAGAAAAAAACAAAAAAGGAGCCGTTGTTTTTGGTGAGGAAGATTATAACGATATTGATCATGTTTTTAAAAATGCCCAACAGAATTTTCAACCACAGAATAATCAAGGATACGTCAAGGTCGAGTATATTAACATTGATAAAAAGGAAGAACGCGATGAATTGATTCGCGAACGCCTTATTGATTTAATTAAGGATCTTAAAAGGAGATTTTCTTATCGTGACATTGCTATTTTGGCGCGTAGTAATTTTGAAGTCGAGCAAATGACCAATTGGTTGCTAGAAGAAAATATTCTCGTTGAATCAGAACGGACATCCAATATTCAAGAAAATCCACTCATTAAAGAAATGATGGCTCTTTTAAAGTTTCTGGATTCTCCCATCGATAATATTGTCTTTACAAATTTTATTTTAGGGGACGTATTTTCAAAGGCGACAGGTTTAAAAACGAAAGACATGCACGCCTTTGTATTTGATTTAAGGGATCGGTTGTATCAAGAGAAGGATCTATATATTTATATGGAGTTTCGAAAGAAGTACCCTGAAGTTTGGAACAAATTTTTCGACGAGTTTTTCAAAAATGTTGGTTTATATCCGCTTTATGAATTTGTCGTTAGTATTTATAGTAAATTCGATTGTCTGAAGAATTTTTCTTCTTATCAAGGATTTTTTATGCACTTACTTGAGCTCATCAAGACAAAGGAGGAAGAGTTTTCTGATCTGACATCGTTTATTGATTATTTTGAACGAATTCAAGGAGAAGAGTCATATGTTCATGTTACCGATAGCGAAGCAATTAAAATACTCACCATCCACAAGTCCAAAGGTTTGGAATTTCCGGTTGTTATTTTGCCTTTCTTAGGGATGGACATTCAAGTTGGAAGTACAAGTAGCGATTATCAACAATCGTATATTTTGCGAAAGCACGACCGCCAGATGGAACTGTTACGTTTAAAGAAAAAGTATTTTGGATTTTCCGAACATCTTTGGCAGATTCACAGCGTCGAATACAAAAAAGCCTTTTTATCTGAACTGAATAATATTTATGTGGCGTTAACACGTCCACAAAATGAATTGTATTGTTTTATTCCAAAGAGAGTTGGAAATAGTTTTAATTTTGTTTCACTTTTAGTTCCTGAAGAAAATTATGAGATGGGCGAACAGGTTCAATATCGACGGTCTCACAAAGATAAACAGGCTTCATCAATTCTAACGCTGCCTTGTTCAAAACATCATGATTGGATTGATTTTTTAAAAGATGAGTTCTTGGATTTTAACCAAATTGTGAATCGAGAAAAACGACTCGAAGGTGAAGTATTGCACTTTATGCTTTCGTTTATTGAAAATTTAAAAAAAGGTGAAGAGGATAAAATGATTAAAAAAGCAGTGAAAGAGGCAAAATTTGAATTTATGCTTATTGATGATTTTACATATTATGAAAAAAAGTTAAGTCGGTTGCTTCGAAAAAAAGCATTGCATGACGTTTTTTTTACCGATGATCAGGTGTTGAATGAAAAAGAAGTTGTCAATCCTTTGGGGCATACAAGGAGGATCGATCGATTAATAATTAAAAAAAGTGATGTTTGGATAATTGATTATAAAAGTTCGGATGATGCACAAGCAATCCAAGAGGAACAAGTCAAAGAGTATCAAGAAATTATTAGTACTATGTATCCTGATAAGCAGGTGAAGGGATTTCTTCTCTATTTGGATAGCATAACATTAAAGCAAATATAATATGGATAAAATTTCGACATATAGTTTTTGTGAATCGTTTTTGGATCGCTTAGTTGATAAAATTGAGCAAGAATATGTCCAAGAACGAAATGATCTAAGTCGATTGGCGATTTGTTTCGGTGGAAAGCGTCCGGCTTTATTTTTAAAACGTGAATTGGCTAAGCGTATGGATAAAAGTTTTTATCCACCGAGATTTTTTACCATTGATGAGTTTATTGCTTATACACTAAAGAAAAAAAAGACGTTCCAAGGTGCGCTTGATCTGGATCAGTGTTTTACGTTGTACAAGCTAGCGAAGAAAGTTTGTCCTGAGATTTTAAAGGGACGTGAGACGTTTGCGCAATTTTTACCTTGGACGCGCGAAATTTTGTATTTCATCGATCAGCTTGATTTAGAGCTGATCGACAGTCAATCTTTAGAAAAAATCGAATTTAATGCACGTATTGGTTATGCGGTTCCGGATGATATTAACCGCTTACTTAAAAACATCGTCGATTTAAGAGAAGCATATCATTTAAAGATTGAGCAACAACATCATTTTTCTCGGGGGTTTCAATATTACAAAGCTGCAGAAGTGATTAATAAAGTCTCTTTTGATGAATTTGATCAAATTTTGTTCTGTAATTTCTTTTATTTCCATCAAACAGAAGAGCGCATTGTGAAAAGTCTATATGAACGTAACAAGGCACAGCTTATTTTTCAAGGCGATCAACGCAAATGGCCGGTTTTAGAAAGGATCTCTCGGCATTTTTCATGTTCCCTTCGTGAAGGCGATGAACCGGAAGTTCCACAGTATCATCTTAAGCTTTATTCAGGGTTTGATGCGCACGCGCAAGTCGCTCATGTGCGAGAGATTTTAAAAAGTATTAAGAATGTCAATGATACAGTCATCGTTCTTCCTGACTCAGATAAAATTGTGCCGCTACTGTCTGAAATCACGACGATTGCTCAAGAGTTTAATATATCGATGGGATATCCGCTTAAGCGTAGTAGTCTATATTCTCTTTTTGAGCTTATTTTTAAAACGCAGTTATCAAGAAAAGAAGATCGTTATTATGCAAAAGATTATCTAAAGGTATTACGACACCCTTTTATAAAAAATTTAAAACTAAGATCGGATATTACAGTTACGCGTATATTGATTCATAAAATTGAAGAAATCCTGACGGGAAAAGAAAGAGCAAGCATTTCCGGAAGCTCATTTATTGAACTGGATGAGATTATGAAATGTCATAAGCTTTATGAAGCAACGGACGAAATGCTTCAACGATTAGGTCTGGTTATCAGTAAACGCGAACTACGGGCTATTCTTCAAAATATTCATGAACTTTTTTTCTTGAATTGGGAAACAGTTGAAAAATTTTCTATGTTTGCTGATGCTCTTGAACAGACACTCAACATGCTGGTTGATAAAAGTTTTTTAAAAAACTATCCGCTTAATTTAAACATTGCAACGCGCATGTTGGACATAAAAGATGAATTGGCCCAAGCGGCTTTTAAACATGAACAATTTCCGCAGGAAGAAGTCTTCAAGATATTTGAGAGTAAAGCAGCGCGCGAAATGGTCAGTTTTGTTGGTTCGCCTTTAAAAGGCTTACAGGTTTTAGGTTTATTTGAAACACGCTCGCTTAATTTTGAAAATGTTATCATACTTGATGTTAATGAAGGCGTATTGCCAAAATTAAATGTTTATGAGCCATTAATTCCTCGGGAAGTTATGATTAGCTTGAATTTGGATCGACTGGAACTGGAAGAAGAGATTCAGCGTTATCAATTTATGCGCTTGATCTCGTCGGCAAAAAACGTGCATTTGGTGTATCAAGAGAGTAAGGATAAAGAGCGCAGTCGGTTTGTTGAAGAGTTAATGTGGGAAGAACAAAAGAAGAATCTATCCGTATCCAATGGAACTCCTGTAACTCAGGCAAGTTTTGAGGTAAAAGTTACCCAATCTAAGAAAGTAGTTTTAAAAACGCCAGCAATGATTAAAGCGCTTAAAGAACATATCTATTCAGCATCGAGCATTAATACTTACTTACGTGATCCGCTGGAGTTTTATCATAATTACGTTTTAGGTTTACGTGAACAGGAAGATCTTCTGGATGAACCCGAGGCTCGTCACGTTGGAATCTTCATCCACGAATTAATCGAAGATGCTTTTAAGCCATTTATTAATAAGAAACCCAATATTTCAACAGCCTTTCGTGGTCGATTCCAAAAAATGTTTGATGAGAAATTTAATGAAATATTTGGCAAAACCATGAAGTCGGATTCGTTTTTGCTTAAATCGGTGATTGCCGAACGGCTAAATCGGTTTTTAGATAATGAAGAGTTTAATGAAGAAAGACAAGTAGACAAAATTATGCATTTAGAAAGTAAATTTGAGGACACCATCGCACTGTCCTGTGGTGATATCAGATTTAAATACATCATTGATCGCATTGATCAGTTGTACGATGGAACGGTGATGATCATCGATTATAAAACCGGAAGCATCGATCAAATGCCAAGAGCCATTGACCGCATTCGTTCGATGGAGCTATCTCGGGAATCTATTTTTGAAAACATCAAATCGTTTCAGGTTCCTTTGTATTTTTATTATTTGAATAAACGATTTAAGGGTAAATCAATAAATGCGGCGCTGTATAATTTAAGGACGCTTGAATTTCATAAATTTATTGATTCAAAAACGTCCTTTGGCGTTGATGAAATCAATGATGCGTTCTTCAAGGTTCTCGATTTTACGATAAGCGAAATTTTAGATCCTAATGTTCCGTTTGAGTCTGCAATAAACTAGCAATTTCTGGGATTTTGAAATTAAGCAATTATGTTTGCCATTGAATTTTGAATCATTTATAATTAAAATAGATGTTGGCTTTTATATTTAAGGAGAACATTGTGTCCAAAAAATTCCATCGTAATCTCATTCTTCACCTTAACAGATATCAGGAGAGAATTATTTATCCCGTATTAATTTCCTGCCTTATTGCGTGCACAAGTGCTATTTTTTGCTTAGCTTACATTTACTTTCCTGAAGAAGAAATCATTTTTAAAACATTTCAAATGAAAGACTTAAAATCAATTGTTCCCTGGATACTCGTTATTTTAAGCCTTTCGGTTATGGTCATCGTTTTTTGGGCGTATTATATTTCTAATAAAATCGTTGGTCCTATTGAAAGAGTTTTAAAGGAATTGGATGACGTGATTAGCGGAAAAAGAACAGAACCACTGGGAACGCGCAAAGGCGATGAGATGTTTGATGAGCTGGTCAAACGGATCAATGCTCTGATCAAAAAATAAATGACAAATTTTGGTTAATATTGCTGCTTTAAACCCTTTTATCAATTACTTTCAATAACAGTTTACCTGCCTTTTACAAGCAAATCTAAAATTTGTTAAATAAAAACCTACCTTAAGATGTATCAATTTAAATAATAGTATAAATATTAATATGAATCATACCAATTGATTGACTATTCAATTGATTTATGCTACTTTACCCCGTTAAAGAAAGCCTTGTCAAACGGGAAAATGTGATGTAAATTGTTATGAATTTGAACAGGTGTTTTCTTTAACGGGGTAAATTTTGATGATTAAGGACAATATTTCCCGCATTTACGGTCAGATCGAGGCTATTTGCTCAAAACTCGGGAAGGATCCTAGCAAAATCGTACTGGTTGGGGTTACAAAATTTGCCGACGTTGATCAAATCAACGAGGCGATTGCTGCCGGCCTTACTCACATTGGTGAAAATAAAGTCCAGGAAGCTAAAAGGAAATTTTCATTGATTGAGAATGACAGCAACGTGACCAGACATATGATTGGCCATCTTCAGACGAATAAAGTTAAACAGGCCCTTAAAATTTTTGATTTGATCCAATCCGTGGACAGTTTTAAACTTGCAGAAGAAATCCAGCGCCAAGCGAAAAGTTTACAGCGGAATATAGACGTTTTGATTCAGGTAAATACATCAGGTGAAGAGCAAAAGTTTGGGATTAAAAGAAATGAGGCCCTGAATTTTATTGAAGAAGTAGCCAACTTTAAAAATATTTTTGTTCGCGGATTGATGACAATGGCGCCGCTGACAGACAGCAAAGATATTATTCGTCGATGCTTTCGTGATTTAAGAGTGCTGTTTGATCAAATTAGTGATAAATTTGTGAATGATGAGCATATTGAGATGAAGCATTTATCGATGGGAATGTCGGCGGATTATGAAATTGCATTGGAAGAAGGATCTAACATGGTGCGTATCGGGAGTGCTATATTTCAAGGAAATAGATGATGCGAAAATTATGTTTGATGTTCATTCTATCTCATTTTTTGACATCGGAAAATGTAATTACGATTAAGATAACAAGTTAGAAAAATTAAGGAATAGTGATGAAAATTAAAGTAGGGGTGATTGGTGGAGGAAACATGGGCGCAGCCATTATCGGTGGTATTTACAAGCAATGCCGTGTGATTATCTGTGAGCAGGATAAAAAACGGGCACAGAGTCTTAAGCGACGATATAAGGTTGTCACTGCTGATTTACAAACGACGGTTCAAAAGTCTCGAGTAATAATTCTGGCTGTTAAACCGCAAAATTTTGATGGCGTTTTAGAGTCCATTAAAGAACATGTTACAAAAGATCACATCATTGTATCTATTGCTGCCGGAATCACGACAAGTTTTATTCAAAAGCGATTAGGCCCGAAGGTTCGCATCATTCGTACAATGCCGAATTTACCAGCACAGGTGAAAGAAGGGATTACCGGAATATGTAGAGGAAAGACAGCGTCAAGCAATGACGTTCGTTTGGCTCAACGTATTTTTGGTGCCGTTGGCAAGACGGTTGTTGTTGAAGAAAAGTGGATGGATGCCATTACAGCACTTTCGGGAAGTGGTCCGGCTTATGTGTTTTTGTTTATGGAATATTTACAAAGTGGTGCGCGATCTTTGGGGTTGTCGCAAAAACTGAGCGATGAACTCGTTCTTCAGACGATAAAGGGAAGTCTTCAACTGTTTAAGAGTCAAAAGGAAAGTGCTCGCATTCTGCGTAAACGTGTTACATCAAAAGGAGGAACGACACAAGCAGCACTGGACGTGTTTTCTAGAAGAAATACAAATAAAATATTTAAAGATGCTCTTGGTGCTGCAAAATCAAGAGCCAAGAAACTATCGAGGAGTTAGTTATGGCTAAAGTTGGAGTCATTGGTGGAAGTGGTTTATATGAAATGGATGGATTGGAAAATGTAGAGCGGATCGACATTTTAGACACGCCGTTTGGTCCTCCTTCAGATCATGCTATGGGCGGAAACCTCGATGGCATCGAGGTTGTTTTTTTGCCTCGGCATGGTAAAGGTCATCATATTTCACCAAGTGAAATTAATTATAAAGCCAACATTTTAAGTATGAAGCGTTTGGGAGTTGATGCTATCATTTCTGTTTCTGCATGTGGCAGTTTAAAAGAAGAGATTAAGCCGCTTCACTTTGTTGTTCCTGATCAATTTGTTGATCGGACCAATCATGCACGGGAAATGAGTTTTTTTACCAACGGTATCGTTGCTCATGTTGCTTTGGCTGATCCTGTCTCACCAGAAATTGCGCAAATTTTAGTCGAAAGCGCAAAAGAAACTGGTGTTACCGTTCATGAGAAAGGAACGTATGTCAATATGGAAGGCCCACAGTTCTCGACGAGAGCAGAATCTAATCTCTATCGTAGTTGGGGAATGGATATCATTGGCATGACTAATTTAGCCGAAGCAAAATTGGCCCGTGAGGCCGAAATTTCTTATGCAACGCTTGCTGCGGTTACAGATTACGATTGTTGGCATGAGGCACATGATTCGGTTACTGTTGAGATGATAATTGAAAATTTGACTAAGAATGTCGAAAACGCAAAAAAGATTTTAAAGTTGGCCATTCCTAAAGTTGGAAAGTTAACGGAGTTTAGTGCACAGGGTGCTTTAAAAACCGCAATTGTAACTCAACCTGACCACATTTCGGAGAAAGCAAGGTCAGAGCTAAAAATCCTTCTTAAGAAGTATATCCCTTACTAATAATGAGCAATAAAGGCACGGAAAAACAAGATTATTCAAGGACGTTGAACCTTCCTAAAACGGACTTTTCCATGAAAGCTGGACTTTCACAAAAAGAACCGGCATGTTTGGAGAGTTGGGCCAGTCAAGGCTTGTATGATCAGTTAAAGGAAAAATGGGAACGTTCGGATAAAGATTTTATTCTTCACGATGGGCCACCATATGCCAATGGGCATATTCACATTGGCCATGCGTTGAATAAAATTTTAAAGGATTTTATTGTGAAGTTCAAAACGATGGAAGGCTGCAACAGTTTTTATCTGCCGGGTTGGGATTGTCATGGTCTGCCGATTGAACACCAACTTTTAAAAGAAATGAAAAAGAAAAAATCGGATGTGGATTGCGTTGAGTTTCGAAAAAAAGCGCATGATTATGCGATGAAATATGTCGATATTCAGCGGGAAGAGTTTAAACGCCTCGGCGTTTTTGGTGAATGGAAAAATCCGTATTTAACGCTCGATAAAAATTATGAGTACTGGATTTTAAAATCTTTAGCCGAATTAAACAAGAAAGGATACGTTTATCGAGGATTAAAACCGGTCAATTGGTGTTATCAATGTGAAACGGCTTTAGCCGAAGCAGAAGTTGAATATGAAGATCACACCTCAAAATCGATCTATGTCAAATTTGAAGTCAAAAATAAAGAATCGATCAAAGGTCTGCCTGATAAAAAATTATCATTATTGATCTGGACAACAACGCCATGGACGTTACTGGCTAATGTGGCCGTTGCCGTTCATCCAGCTTTTCAATACTCTTTAGTCGATGTTGGTGAAGAAATTCTTGTTGTTGAGACTTCACTAAGTGAGTCGGTTTTGGCCAAGGCAGAAATTTCGGATTTTAAAAAAATAAAAACACTTTCCGGTGAAGAGTTAACAAGTCTTATCTATCAACATCCTTTTGGGATGCTTGATGAATGTCGCGTGGTTACAGCTGATTATGTCACTAAAGATGACGGGACAGGGCTTGTTCACACGGCTCCTGGTCATGGTCAGGAAGATTTTGAAACGGGAAAAAAACATAAACTTGAAACTTTAATGCCGGTCAACGATCGCGGTATTTATACAGATCAAGCCCCGCAATATAAAGGTGAACATGTCTTTAAGGCCAATGAGAAAATTATCGAAGATTTGGATAAGGCCAAAGCACTTTTTGCATCAGAAGACATCCAGCACACGTATCCACATTGCTGGCGATGCAAAAAGGCGATTATCTTTCGTGCCACACATCAATGGTTCTTAAAGATTGATCATGATAATTTACGTGGACGTCTCACAGATGCCGTTAAACACGATGTCAAATGGATTCCGTCGTCGGGGAAAGAACGAATACTAACCATGGTCACAACAAGACCGGATTGGTGTTTATCACGTCAAAGATACTGGGGCGTTCCGATTCCAGCTCTTAAGCCAAAAGGTGATAATGGCGAGCCAAAATTATTTTCCGAAGTCATCGAGCATTTTGCAGAAGTAGTCAAAACAGAAGGAACGGACGCTTGGTTTGAAAAGGATGCCGCCGATTTAATCCCGGCTGGTTTTAAAGATCCAGATAGTGGAGAAACGGAGTTTGAGAAGACGTATGATATTTTGGATGTCTGGTTTGATTCCGGAGTGAGTCATCAATCGGTTCTAAAGGAAATGATGAATAGACAGCTCCCAGCGCAAATGTATTTGGAAGGCTCCGATCAGCATCGCGGATGGTTTCAATCGTCGTTAATTCCAGCGCTTGCGATTGAAGA
>JANQFJ010000201.1 GCA_028277915.1 Saprospiraceae bacterium | reverse complement strand
TAACCCGGATTTCCTTTCCGGTTTTTAGGTCCTTAAAAAAAAGGTCATTTTGGCGAACGAAGGCCACCATTTCAGCAGAAGGAGAAAAAGCAGCGTATCGCTGCTTCCCTGCGGAAGAAACTGTAGTCAAAGTTTCTTTTTTACTGTCCCAGACATAAAAATTGGCCTTTGAAGAACGTCGGAAAATTTGTTCTGTTTCCGTTTTAATTAATATTTTTTTCTCTCGCTCACTAAAAGTGTAATCGTCAACACGGCCATTGAAATCGGAATTGTTTTTCACCGCCGAAGCATCAAAAAGAACTTTGGTAGCAGTGCCGGTGGTCAAATCGTATTGCTTTATTTTGTTCCAATCCAGGACAGTGTAATGCTTCCCATCATTTTGAACCTTAAAATTGGGCAATAATTTTTCATAAAAAGTGTAATCCTGCCAGATGTCCTTGACAGTGATTTCTTTTTGAGCAAAAAGCAGATCGCAACTGGTTATTGTGCAAAAGATAAAAAGGCATCTTACGAACAGCATAAATATTATCTGTTTTATAAAAACTATTTATTCTCCAATAGTAAACAAAAATAACTGTCAATTATTGAAATTTTAAAGAGATTTTTAAAAATTAGAACCTTCTTAAAATATATAGATAAAAACCAGGAGGAAGAAGGAAAACTCCTTCCAAACCAATTTGAAAAGCCAAGAACTATTGGAAATTTAAATTTAGGTAACTTATCGTAACACAACTAATCTTTCCTGAAAAACAGTATTATCAATTTTTATTTTGAAATGATAAATTCCGTTTTGCAAATTTGAAATATCGATGCTGTTGTTTTGGAATTTTACCTCAATCAACGCATTTCCAGAAATATCAAAAACAATGATTTCACCCACAAAATTAACTTTTGAAGTCTTTACGAAAAGTTTATCCTGGGCGGGATTTGGATAGATTTGAATTTCAGGATTTTTATCATAATAATCAACACTTATTATTTCCGAAAAATTGAACTTACCATCAATGTCCAGTTGTTTCAAGCGATAATAATTGGTTCCTTTCAACGGTTGGGCATCGTCAAAAAAATAGGTTTGCTTTTCAGAAGTGGTCCCTCTTCCATCTAACCAGCCAATCTTTTTCCATCCAAAACGATCTGGATCGGCATTAATGCTTCTGTAAATTTCAAAACCAAGATTAGAGGTTTCTGATTCAGTTTGCCAGGCCAGTCTTACTTTTTCATCCAATTGTTCAACATTGAAGGTCAATAATTCAATGGGCAATGCATCTAGTTTTAAAAAAGTAAAATAGTCATCAATGTCATCTGTTTCTCTTATAAATTTGGCATTTAACTCGTTTCCATCAATGGTAATTGAAACGGAGCCCAGTTCTTTCTCACCAAAATAATGCGCTGGATGATCAAAGGTCCCGGAGCTAGTCTTTCCCGAAGAACCTGCAACAATATAAACCGCTCCTTCTGTATCTTCAGGATCTTTTTCGTAAGCACCTTCTCCATCCTCTTGACCACTGCCCCCTCCCGTGGGTTGGACAATATGAATATCGGGATCAAAAGTACTGGACTCTCCGTAATGTCCGTTTATTAGATACGATCTCTCATAAGAATGGCTATGGCCTGACATTACCAAATCTACACCATTACTTTCAAGCATGGGCAAAAAGTTTTCCCTCATATCAGTACATTGACTACAGTCATCATCAGTATCATGAGATCCTTTTGAGTACGTCGGATGATGCCAAAATGCAATTACCCAATCTGCTGTTGAATTTTGAATATCATTTTCTGCCCAGGCATACATCGGAGCATCAACATCTCTATCTGTTTCGTAGGAATCCAGTATGATAAAATGAATATTGGAATAATAAAATGAATAGTAAGCCTCCGTTCCGGAAGCAGTACCTCCAGCCTCAGCATTTGTTGGAAATGTAAAAATATCAAAATATGGCCCGGTCTGAGAATCGCTGTCCGAAGAATGCCCGTCGTGATTTCCTATTGTGGACCAAAGCACAGTATTTTTAAGTCTTTCCTCATACATGTTCTCAAAGATGCCATCCTGATACTCAGCATCTGTTCCGTCAGAATATGCATTGTCACCTAGCAAGAGCATCAGATCAATGTGTGCATCACCATTGAAAGTATAAAAAGCATCTCTGACATCGCGAGCATTATCATTTCCTGTCCCACAATCTCCTAGCACCCAAATATTTACAGGAACTGATTGCCCATTAGGAGGCGAAGTCTTGAAATACAAATCATCAGCTTTCGGAACCAAGGTATTTCCCTCGTTTCCAATCTCATAAAAATAGACTGTTCCTTGCGACAAGCCAGTAATTGTCATCTCATGCTCTGTTTTCAAAGTTAGGTCTTCTTCTGATAGATTTAGGTTATCCAAATCAGTTCCGAAATTGATCACCGACTCCGTAGCCTCGCTGGTACGCCACCGCACTACCATACTGTTAGGTGTCCCGCTTTGCAGGTATGGTCCACGTACTACAGTAACGGTATTCTTTAATAACATAGGATTGTTTGCACTTAAATATGGTGGAGCAAAAAGATTTTGGCTAAAAAGAAGAAAAACAAAAATTATCGTGAACCTACTCACGCTTTGCTTTTGAGGGGTTTTCATGAGAATTTATTTTATTTTTTAAAATAGCTATTCCCTCCATTAATGATTTGGTAGTCTTTGTATTTTGAATTCTCAATGGTAAGTTTTGGCAGGCCAAGGATGCAGATTCTAATAATTCCAGTGCTTCCTGATACTTTTTTTTACTAAAAAGATATTTTGCTTTTCTGTAAAACCATTTTTCCTTTCGCTTACTGGAATCAATAAAATAATCATACTGACAAAGAATATTCTCTTCATCACCCAGCATTTTTAAATATTCCAATTTTTTAAATTGAAGAAAAAAGATTTTACCCCCCAAAACAGATAAGCCATCTTCGATGACAAAAAGAGCGCTGTCGATGAGTGACATATCTTTGTTGACATAAGCCTCGCTCAATTGTAAAAAGTTTATCGGACGTAAACCTGTTTTTGATATGGTTAAGTTTTTCGTATTTTCAATGACAAACTTGTAAGCTGCGATGGCAGAATCAAAATCTCCGATTTGTATAAATAGATCCCCTCTTAGCCTATGAATTTTTATGTCTTCAGGATCTTCTTTTAGGTATTTTTTTGTACTTATGATCCCTTCTTGTAAAAGCCCTAGTTTAAGGTAAATTTCTGCTTTTCGAAAAAAAAGGAGTTTTTCGCGATATCCCAATTTTTCTGCTTTGAGATAATCCGCTAAGGCTTTATTGGCTTCTTCATGTTGTTGATATAAATGACCCCGTTTAAAGTATAACTGTGGGTTGGCAGTATCTTTTGCTATTTTTTCGGATACAGCTAGAATCCTTTCTTGTAAGTCTCCATGGCCAAAGACGAAGCAAAGAGATATAAATTGAAATCCTAGAATTAAGATTTCCTTCATGGTTATCAGTATTTGGGACAGGACCGAAGTCCTATATATCCCTCTAAGATAGAAAAATTAAATATTATAAAAAATTTAAATTTGTTTAAAGATGTTGCTGTGAAAAGTAAAAAAAAGGGAAGTGCCTATTTTTGAAAAAAAGTGTACCCATACAATAGAAATTAAAAAATCATCGTATATTAGCATACAATCTATAACGACTTATTCGAAAATTGCCATCTTCTTTTTGCAATTGTAAAGTCACCTCAGAATAAGTTTTTTACCTTCTTAGAAATAAAAAATGCAATGCTTTAAGCTGCTTGTCAGCTGTGCAGCAATACATTTAAACTTTTTTTAATAAATTAGGTCTTAAGCAAATAAAACCTTTTTTCTATGTACCGACTTCTGTGTTTACACCTTACAATTTTCCTCTTCTTTACCGCCTGCACTGAAAAAGAAAACATCAATCAGATAGAACATACCAATGTCATCATCGATGATAATACCGCTCCTCCTTACGATGAGGTTACAACAGTCCAAATTCAAAATTACATCAACAAAATGTATATCGACCTCATAGGACGGGAACCCTTGCAACAAGAACTTGAAGACGACACTGACCTATTGAAAACCAACAACTTAAGCCTGGTTTCCAGAACCCAATTGCTCAACCAACTCATGTCAAATTCGCTGTATTTCGATCGTTTTTTCGATGTTTATAGCGTCGCTTATCTCAGTGGGGTTGGCGATCAGGAGATCATTGGCCAGATGTACCTGTATGGTGTCCAACAGGAGCAAGCAGAGCAAATGGGTAATTACGCGTTGGCACAGTACCTTCAGATTGAGATCGACAAACTCAATGATTTGCTCAACACAAGAGATGATTACGAAAATGGCAATATCACAATCAATGAGTTTATGCAACGATTTGCTTACAATTATTTTTATGATCAGATTAACATGGGAAGCGAAAATTTCGTGCTTTCCTGTTTTGAAAATTTTCTGAAGCGGTTTCCTACAGACGCTGAGCAGACCGCAGGGATCACAATGGTGGATGGGTTTTCGAGCCAACTACTTTTCCATGATGGCAGCACTAAAAAGGAATTTATAGAAATAATAACAACTACTCCCGGATTTTATGAAGGACTGACTATCGATATTTACCAACAGCTGCTCGCACGAAGTCCGGATTCAGAAGAAATGAACGATGCTACTTTATTACTTTCAGAAGACCCTGACTATCAGGCTATTCAGCAAAAAGTCATGGTCAGTGCTGAATATGCCGGATTTTAAAAATTAATTCAAACAAGTAACACCTTATTGTCATGATTTCAAAGACAAATATCCTTTTATTTTTCATCGCTTTGTTTACGTTTTCAGCTTGTAAAAAGGAGACGAGTGTCACCAAACAAACAGTCGTTGATAATTACATCTACGGGGTGAATGGCGAAAACCTTTACCAATCCAATGTTGAAAAAAACAAACAAAAAACGGCGGAGCAATACATTTCAATACTTTACGCAAATCTGTTTCAGAATTCCGTCCCACAGGAAGATTTGATTGAATTAGCAGAGCTGCGAGTTTCCATCGGAGACAAACAAGCTGCCGATGAACTCATTCTGAACAACTTTGTCAACAGCGGCAATGTGACTATCCCTTCAGACAGTGAAATGCGCGCTGACATTGACAAATTCATCGAAGAAACCTATCTCCGGTTTTTCCTTCGCAAGCCAAATGCTTATGAAACCTTTGAGCTGAAAAAAGAAATCGAGGACGATGCCGATTTGACTCCAGAGTTGATCTACCAGGCTTTTGCGCTTTCTAATGAGTACAAATTTTATTGATTTAAAAAATAATTAAAAAAATACACCTTCCCATATTTTACAAAAAGACTACTTTATGAAACGTAGAAAATTTATAAAAAAAGCAGCCCTAACCACCGCATCAACAATCGCTGCACCATATATCCTTCCTGCAGGAAGATTATTTGCTCCAACAGGAGCCAGAGTAGCCAATCATGTAGTTTTTATGCTTTTCGCAGGAGGAATTCGCCAGCAAGAATCCGTTGACCAACAGTATTTGGCCAATCAGGGTCTTCCTACTGAGGGAAACCTGATGCTCAATATGCTTGAAGGCGCTCCACCAAGCAACAATTTATTGTTTAATCTTTGGTCTCCTGTCAATCAGCCACTGACTCAATCAGGAACATTGTTCAAAGAAGTAGAATACGAATCAGGGCCAACAGGCCACTACAACGGGCATACTGTAGCCATGACCGGCAACTACACCGCAACAGGGCTCAATTTGAACATCAATCCTGAGTACCCCACTGTTTTTGAATATTATCGAAAACACTCCGATCCCGCAAAAAGCGCAATCAATGCCTGGTGGATTTCCGAAGGATTGGGCCCTTATCCCTCGTTAAATTACAGCCGCGATTCGAACTATGGAGCTCAATATGGAGCAAATTATTTGCGCCCTGCGAGCTTATTTGGAGATGCAGGAACCCAACTGGCAAATGCCATCACTTATCAGCCCGATGATGTTCAACGAATCAACAGGGTTAAAGATTTATTGGATAAAAATTTTCATAATACTGCTGAGGATTTGCCAGGTATTCACAACACTCCTGAAAATCGCGAGGCGATTAAAAATTTTATTTTAGACCTTCAGGATCAGGGTCAAAATGGTTCTCTTGAAGTAGCCACTCCAGGGAACAATTACAATCTTCTGACCGGTGATTTGATAAATATTTCTGCAGCGTGGCAGGTATTGGATGAGTTTTCACCAGAATTGACTGTTATCAACTCAATCAACCTGGATGTTTGTCATGATAATTTCAGTGCATATCTCGACTTCCTGCACAGAGCAGATTATGGAATTGGATGGTTGTGGAATAAAATTCAAAACCACCCCACATTAGCCAATGATACCATTTTGATCTGCATGCCTGAGCATGGTCGAAACCTCGACTCTAACAACCTGACTGATCAAAATGGATTGAGAGCATATGATCATACAGGCGATACCAATTCCAGAAGAGTATTCACATTAGTCGTCGGTCCGCCGGATAAAGTCAAACAGGGGCAGGTATTTGGAATGCAGGGCAATCCGGCTGCAGAATCTATTGACGTTATCCCAACGATAGCACATATTCTCGGATTCTACGAGGATATTCCGTTTAATTCACTACCCGGAAGAGTGTTGACTGAAGCTTTTGTTTAAAAAATAATTATCAGAAAAATATTAAAATGAAAAAAATATTAATCATATTGGTAGGATTGATTGTAGTGATTTTCTCCTGCAAAGACAGCCTTACAGAAACTGAACTTGATCCTCCCGAAAAGCCATTTAATCCTTTCGATACCATTGATTATGACGAAACGATGGTGCCCCATATACCAATCGATTCAACTTCTTTTTTAGGTATTCACAATTATATACTTGCACCTTCATGCAATCAACCCGGTTGTCACGACGGGTCATTTGAACCCGATTACAGAACGGTCCAAAGCTCTTACAGTACCCTTGTTTTTCATAGCGTCATTAAAAATTTCCCAACCACTCCAGTTCCATACAGGGTAACCCCAGGCGAACCGGCAAATTCCATGCTTTACAGGAGAATCACGGAGCACAATCCACCCAACTTTGAGCGGATGCCATCCAGTGGTAATCAAATGCCTGACAACCTTATCAATTTGATCAAAAATTGGATTGAAGACGGTGCAAGGGACATTTACGGCAATTTGCCGAAGCAAACCAGTTCACAACCCACTTCTTACGGATTGGTGGCCTATTTACCCAACAACAACGACATTCGGGTGGATACTATCCGTGGAGGAAATACTTTTAACCCGTTTTTAGCGCCTGAAGGGGAAGAATTGGAACTCTGGTTTTTATACCTTGACGTTACGGAAAATAATGACACTATTTTTGGAAATGAATTGACATATAACAAAATTAAGCTTTCGACAAATCCTTTTGACTTCAGCGATGCGGTTGAATTGGACATGGAACTGCCTTTGATTCCAAACATGGTTGCCACTGCATTTAGTCAACCTTTGGGTTTTCCGGTTCCATATTATCAAAATGTAACTTTCAATCCTGCTGATCATGGTTTCAATGTTGGTGATGTAGTCTATATCAGAACTTATGTCCAAGATTCTGATCATTCGAATCCCACGGAGATTCCAACTGCCGAATCACAATTTTATATTCTGACTTATTTTGCATTTGTAATTCAGTGATGCATGATCATTAAAATGATAAATCAATGAAAAATTCATTTTTTAAAATATCAATCTTTTCCATCTTAATCTTTGCGATAGCCTGCACGAAGGAGACTAACTCAATCGTAGAAAATGACATCAATCCCACGGTTAGCGATATACCAGAAATCGAACTCATGAATGTAACACCAACTACCGCTAAACAATATGTAGATTCGATAGCTTTTACGATTCAATATCTTGACGGAGATGGTGATTTGGGCCATGCTGATCCGGACATTCCAACGATCCAACTGATCGACAACCGAGATGCGGGTTTGTTGGTTTTTAATTATCATCTTTCACCGAGAACTCCCGAAGACAGTGATCTTTCGATACAGGGCGAATTGACTATCGTTTTAAGCAATTCAATTTTACTGGATGATTCTAATCAATCCGAAACAACTACTTTTTCAATTTCGATCACCGATCGTGCCGGCAATGTGAGCAATGTGGTCGAAACCGAAACCATTACTATTACGAAGTAAATAAAGTCACAAAAAACAAAAACTCCTGAAACTCTTGTTCCACAAGAGTTTCAGAGGGATTTCTCTCCAGTTATCGCTAAATATTTGCATTCTGTTCAAT
>JANQFJ010000192.1 GCA_028277915.1 Saprospiraceae bacterium | reverse complement strand
ACAGTTTGATCAAATGAGAAAAATGATGCACAAAATGAGTAAAGCCAAAGGAATGGGAAACATGATGGGTGGCATGCCTGGAATGGGAAAAGGTAGAAGCCCTTTTTAAAAAATATACTTTCAAAGAAAAAAGGTTTGACTTGGGTAAGTCAAACCTTTTTTAATTTTTAGACTATAAAGGTGGAATGCGAAGCACCTGTCCGGGATAGATTTTATCCGGATGCTCCAACATAGGTCTGTTTGCTTCAAAAATGACATTGTACTTCATTGGGTCTCCGTATTGAGCCTTTGAAATTTTTGAAAGCGAATCTCCACTTTGCACGGTATAAAAGACTGCCTCTGGCTCTGGATTTGTGACAGTGATCTTGTCTTCGACTACAGCAACACCTTCCACATTTCCTAAAGCTAAAATGATCTTCTCGCGATCTGCGTTTGTGGATGTACTTCCACTTACAGTTACAGATTCACCCAGTTCCAAGCTCAAACCATGGATTGGAATTCCCAATCTGTTAATTTCACTTGCTAAAGCTTCTTCTTTTGTTTGTGCAGCAGATGCTGCTTCGGCAGGAGCGGATTTTTTAAATAGTTTTGAACCTGCATTTTTTAAAAATGAAAATAATCCCATTTGATGATTTGTTTAAGTGAGTAAATTTATTGTTTGAATCAATTGCTACTTTGCATTGACTCAACTTGGGTGTTCGTGTTCGGGCAAAGATTAAAAATTATTGTTAAAATCTCTTATTCTTCTTCAAGTAATTTCTGCAGTTCATTCAATTTCATCATACACTCGATTGGTGTCAAAGAATTGATATCAATTTCCAAAATCGCTTCTTTCAATTTGCCAGCAATTGGGTCAACAGTTTCAAAAATACTAAGCTGAAGTGCCTGAGTTTGCATGTTTTGAAAAGTTTCTTTTATTTTTTCATTAGAAGAAGATGATTCCTCATTTTCAATTGATTTCAATTCCAATTGACCCAATATTTGTGTTGCCCGTTCCACAATGCTTTGTGGCATTCCTGCCATTTTTGCAACGTAAATTCCAAAACTGTGATTACTGCCACCTGGAACCAGTTTGTGCAGGAAGATGACCTTTTGACCGACTTGTTTTGTAGAAATATTAAAATTCTTAATTCTCGGAAATTTATTAGCTAATTCATTGAGTTCATGATAATGAGTTGCGAAAAGTGTTTTTGGACGGGCGTATTCATTATTATGCAAATATTCTGCAATCGACCAGGCGATGGAAACGCCATCGAAAGTACTCGTTCCTCTTCCAATTTCATCCAACAGGATCAAACTGCGATCAGAAATATTGTTCATAATACTCGCCGTTTCGTTCATTTCCACCATAAAAGTGGATTCCCCTAGAGAAATATTGTCGCTGGCCCCTACCCTGGTAAACACTTTGTCTATCAAACCAATATTCGCCGATTTTGCAGGTACAAATGATCCCATCTGCGCCATCAGACAAATCAAAGCGGTTTGTCTTAAAACAGCAGATTTACCAGACATATTTGGACCGGTAATCATCAAAATCTGCTGATCCTCGTTATCCAGATACACATCATTTGGGACGTAAGATTCCCCCAAATCAAGATGTTGTTCGATCACCGGATGACGCCCTTCTTTGATGTCTATGACAAAGCTTTCATTGATAGTTGGTTTGCAGTATTGGTTTTTAATCGCAACTCTAGCGAATGATTGGAGACAATCAATTCGTGCAATCAATCGCGCATTATGCTGAACCGGTTCAATGTAGTCAGCAATCGAAGCGATCAACCCAATGAATAATTTTTCCTCTAATGCGAGGATTTTTTCTTCTGCTCCAAGGATTTTGGATTCCAGTTTTTTCAGTTCATCAGTAATATAACGCTCAGAGCCAGTGAGTGTTTGTTTTCGCGTCCACTCTGGTGGAACCATTCCCTGGTTTTTGTATTTATTGGTCACTTCGAGATAATAACCAAAGACATTGTTGAAACCGATTTTCAAATTGGCAATTCCAGTTCGCTGAGCTTCTGATTTTTGAATATCAAGGAGCAGTTCTTTGCTGTTATTTACAATATTTCTCAGGTCGTCCAATTCAGTTGAACATCCTTCGGCGATCACACCTCCTTTTGCCAGATTTACTGGAGGATCTTCATTTATTTCTTTTTCTATCTGATCCCGAATTACTTTGCATGGGTTCAGATTTTCAGCGATTTTTTGCAATGAAATATTATCACAGGCACTCAATCGAGTTTTGATAGGTTCAATAGCTTCAAGTGCTTTTTTTAACTGAACAACTTCCCGTGGGTTTATTTTGTTGAGGGGAACTTTAGAAATAAGTCTTTCGAGATCACCGATTTTCCTTATCGATTGTTCAACTTCCACATTTAAATCGTGTTCTTTCAAAAAATATTCAACCATTTTATGGCGGGATTCAATCACTAGTTTGTCTTTCAAAGGGAGAACTACCCATTTTTTCATCAAACGGGCTCCCATCGGAGAAATGGTTTTATCCAAAATGTCGATTAGTGGAAACCCTGTCTCCTGCTGACTAAAAACCAACTCCAAATTGCGAATAGTAAATCGATCCAGCCAAACATAGTTGTCTGGCTCTATCCTACCGATCTTACTGATGTGTTTTAAATTGTTGTTTTCAGTCGTTGCCAGATAATGAAGCACCGTACCTGCAGCAATTTGGGCAAGTTCCAATTCATCAATACCAAATCCTTTCAGGCTTTGTACCTGGAATTGTTCCAGCAGTTTTTCATGCGTATAATCTTTTGTAAAAATCCACTCATCAAGAGGGTAAGTGTAAAACTTGTCACCAAATTGCCGAGAGTATTCTTTTCCTTTGTCTTTTGAAAATAAAACTTCAGAAGGATTAAAACTTTGCAACAATTTATCAACATAGGTTTTTGAACCTTCACTCACTAAAAACTCTCCGGTCGACAGATCCAAAAAGGCTACTCCCATCCAGTTTTTTTTGCCAAAGGACAAAGCCGCCAAATAATTATTGGATTTGTGATCCAATAGTTTTTCACTTGTTGCAATGCCTGGAGTGATCACTTCGGTGACGCCTCGTTTGACTATTTTTTTTTCTTTTGAAGGTTTTTCAAGTTGGTCGCAAATGGCCACGCGATAACCCGCTCTTACCAGACGAGGGAGATACAAATCCATTGAATGATGAGGAAAACCGGCTAATTCGATGTCCGAACC
>JANQFJ010000149.1 GCA_028277915.1 Saprospiraceae bacterium | reverse complement strand
AACACCTTCCTCTTGCGCGAGTAATTCACAAAAGAATCGGTTTTCTGCTTCACTTTAAGGCGGTTAATCAATTCGCTACCACCAAGGATGATAACGCCAAAAGAAAAGGTAACATTTCTGGTAAGCTCAACGACTGGAGTATGCATTTCGAATAAGGGACGAATTACGATCAGCTCGACTGAGATGATTAAGGCAGCCAAGAGAAATAGCAGAACGCTAATTGCCTGAGCGTTTCTGACAAATTTTGGTTTTTTTCGGAGCAGGCATTTTTTTAAAAACCGAATACTGAGATCGTTATATGGATCAATTTTGACCAACTCCCGAAGGATATGCTCGGCTTTATCGTATTGCAAAAGATTGAAGTAAGAAGCAGCTTTTTTAAACAGCAGGTCGTGGTAAATATCTTTTTTATTATAAAATTTGATATTGTTTGCCATTGAAATCCCGATAGCAGTATCAACTATGAAAACATGGTTTCGATAAGCACCAACTTCAAATAGTGCGTCGGTGTAAGTGATCAATAATTCAAAAAATTCGCTAAAATCCAGCTGCTTGATTTCCTTTTCATTGTTTTCGTAGTACCTGACCAAAGAAAGGTATTCGTGCGGTTTTATTTCTTTAAAACCACGATATATTTTGGAATGATATGTTGAGGTTAATTTTGGCACTAGATTTTTTTCAAGTCATAAATTACCGGCTTGCTGGGACTCACATCAATTTCAAAACTTGCAATCTGTAAATTTAACAGATAAAGGCCGTCTTTGATTCCATTCGGGACAAAAATTAATTCACTGATCGTGCAATTTTTTCTCACTTTGTCTGGATATTGCCAAAAAGCTTTGTGCGCCAGTAATTTTCCATCATCTTCTTCACGATCAACGGAAGGCAAGTCAATCAATAAATGCTGAATTCCACATTCCACTACATATTTGATCGCTTCATGGTGAACAAATGGCGGATTACTTCCCGAATAATTGGTTTGCAATTTCAATTCATCATTGGGCATGGTGCGAATTATTAATGCTTCTGCCTCGCTACTTTGAAGGACTTCGGCTATCTGTTTTTTCAAGACCATCCTGTCATTATTAACGTCTCGTGATGGATAAATTGTTACTAATTTTGCAATAAAATGAAAATTATTGAGGCTTTGGTTTATGGTGAAAGGTTCTTTTGCAATATGTCCTACACACTCTGTATGCGTACCATTGCCGTGTGGATTGAGCCGAATATTTAAAAAATTAACCGGCCCACCCATTGCAGTAGAACCTACAAAATCTCCAGCTATGACAGGTGCAGTTTCCATCAAAGGAGCATAAAAGCAATTGACGGAATGAGCTCCTGGTTTAAGAGGAATAGAAATGTCTAAAGGATGCGAAAGGTCAGTTTCGTAATTCTGATCCTTATGTTGGAAAGTTATTTTCATATTTTGAGCAATGTAAAAAACACTTCAACTAATTTCTGGTATCGACGCCCCAAGCTAATTTTTCGCGAATTGTTTTCAGAAAACTTCGGTCTCTCAATTGTATCAACTTGATTTTAAAATCACACTTTCTGATTGCGAGTTGATATTTTGAATTGATGATTTCAGAACGAGAATCAAGCGCGCACAAAAAACTTTCTGCTCTTCCTTCAATTTCAAAAGAAATAACTGAATTGTCAGAAATCACGATTGGTCTTACGTTGAGATTGTGAGGAGCAACCGGAGTGATTACAAAGTTTCCGGAGTTTGGAAAAATAATCGGTCCACCACAGCTCAGAGAGTAACCGGTTGACCCTGTTGGTGTCGAAACGATGAGGCCATCAGCCCAATAAGAACTCAGATAAGCTCCATTGATGTAAGTATGGATGGTGACCATTGATGAAGTGTCTCTCTTGAGCAAAGTGCAGTCGTTGAGGGCAAAACGGATATCTCCAAAGATCGGGATATTTGATTCCAGGTAAAGCAAAGATCGTTCGTCAAGGGAATACATGCCTCGACTCAAAAGATAGATGGCATCTTTAATTTTTGCTTTTTCGATACTGGCAAGGAAACCCAATCGTCCCAGGTTGATTCCCAGGATCGGAACATTGCTGTCTCTAATTTCCGTTACTGCATTCAAAATTGTTCCGTCCCCTCCGAGTGTAATTACGTAATCGAATCGACGGGTCTTAAAATCGAGATATCCTTCAAAGATTCCGACATCACGTTTGAATTTGATTTTTTCCTTAATTAGTTCGTGATAAGGAGCATAAACAAAAGTGGTTATCTCTTCTTCATGCAAAACATCAAAAAGTGTCTGAACGTAAGTATGATCTTTTTCTTTAAATAATTTTCCGTAAACGACAACTTGCATCAAATTGTAAGCTTATAGTGTAAAAATAGTCCTTTTTCCTTTAAGTGATTTATACTGAATTCAATTTGGAATGTTGTACTGTAAAAAAGATTTATGTCTAATCCAAATCCTCCTCCCCAAAGCCATTTGTTTGTCATCGGGTTAGTTTCGAAATAAAAAGGATCGTTAACATAGCCAATATCATTGTTCATTGTAAGATAAATCCTTAAAGGCATCAGTTTAAAAACTTTTATTGGCATTAGATTTCCCCAGTTTACACGTCTGTTAATCAATTCGAAACGAAGGCTGGATTTTGAATAGCCATAATCCAAACCATCAACGACATAAAATTCATAACCTCTCAAATAATCTTCAAAATAGCCGAGTGCTTTATATTTGTTATAGGGCTGTTTGTCGCGAAACACAGAATATTTTCCTTTAAAAATAAGCTCTGTACTCCATCTTTTCCAAAAGGAAAAGTATTGGGCAAATTTTCCAGTGACATAAAAACCATTGCGTTCATCAAACAAACCAATTCCTTCTTTTTCGACAATTAAAGAAAGATAGTTGCCTGAAAGCGGGTATGGGATTATGTCCCGGTTTTCATGCACGTACTCATACCGAATATAAATAAAACGTTGTGTGGTTTTATTATTCAAAAAATAGTCAGGATTGAGTTCGTTGGCGACATAATCAGATATGATATTATGCCGAAAATCGATTTTTGCAAAATGATAGGATCTGAATTTTGGTCGGAAAAAGAAACTGAACCCAGCCCGAATTCTTTGTTGAGGAAACTCGTTTTCTCTTTTTTCAAACAACAGTTTATTGTCGGCTGTTGTGTAGGCAATTTCGCGATTTTTAGCATAAAACAGATCGGCGATGATACCAACTGTTTGATTGCGGTTGAGTGGCGGAAGCGTATAATTTAGCTCATACTTTTGAGTATACCCTGCCTGTAGCACCAATTTCAAAGGATCTTTAAGGCCGGTTGTATTGTAGTGTTTCAATCGCACCCCAAAATTCACCCTTGATAAAGAAGCCTTGTGTTCATCCCACCACACATTAAAATTCCTGTCGGCCAATTCAAAAATGGGAAAAGGCCAAATATACCAAGCTTCAAACAACTCTATAAGTAAGGTTATCCGATTAGTTCTACCATCCCATGATTTAATATTTATTTTACCCCATGTAAAAAGCCCAGTATTTAAAATATATTTTTCATTTTTTTCCAAAACTTCGGAGAGTTGACTGATATGGATACTGTCACCAGGTGCGATTTTTAGTTCGCGCAAAATAATTCTGTCTTTTGTCTTTTTGTTCCCTTTAATGAAAATGGAGTCTATAAAAACGTGATCGAATTGAGCGATCAGTAGAATAGGGAAAAACAGGAATGGAAATAAGAAAAGGAATTTCCGCATAGGCTAATTCAAAATAAAGCCGCAAGTTACAGTTTTTAGAATTAGCGTTTTAAAAAATTAAATGTTGAGATATGACATCAGCGATTGATAACGATCTTTGAAAGTTTCAAAATAATCTGCTTCCTGAAAACTAGCCTTTATTTGGTATTCATAGCGCTCGAAAGTTTTTACAATTCGCTGAATATCCTGGCGATTGATTTTAATGGTAAGATCAATCTTTGACGAATCAAGGTTCGTAGTAATAAAACTACTCAAAATAGCCGCATTTTCAGATTCCACAATCCGTGCAACTTCAGCCAATGAATAATCTCTTTTGCTCATTTCGAAAACGATAATACTCCCCGGCTCGGTAAATGAACCAATCCCCGCAAAAAACTTGAGCAGATCATCTTGTACGATTAGTCCAAGGTAATTGTCTTCATTATCTACAACCGGAATTACGGTAAGATTAAATTCACTCATTATCCGAATAACATCAAAAATATGATCAGTCCCTTTGACATATGGACGCTTCATCGAAAGACGAAAAGAGCCGACAGCTTCTTCAATATCATGATCCAATATGTCATCCTCAGAAATGAGTCCCAGCAGTTGTTTATTATTTACAATAGGTAAGTGTTTGACGTAAAAGTCATTCATCGTACTAAGGGCCTCGTGGCCAGTATCAGAAGTTTTTAGCGGGACAATCGATTGGGACAATAAATTTGAAGCGATCATAAAACAGTGTTTTTCTCAATGTTTGTTTAAAACCATTGGTTGTGTTGTAAATCTATTCTGTAAAGTTCAAGCTTGATGCCAAAATATTACATTTTCTATCTTGACATTTGCGGTCTATTCAATAACTGATAAGTGTGGTATTTATTTTTTAAAACCTCAACGAAGTAATTTCTTTTTTTGAATTTCAAACTCTTCCTCGGTCAAAAGCCCTTTTTCTTTGAGTTCGCCAAGCTGTTTGATTTGCTCCAGCAAATTATTTTCGGGAAATACTTCGGTTTCAGTTTTTGGGGAGGGTGCTATATTTAAACGGTAACCATTCTTTTTAAAGGTATCAAAATCATCCTGTATTCTCAAAAAAGCCAAGGCATCATGTTCCTGGATTTTTTTGAAATCAACAAATCCATATTCCACTGCTTTACTCAAGTGGAAAAAAGCATTTTCAGCTTCTTCAGTGAGTGAATATGCACAGGCCAAATTAAAATGAACGGCGATATCCTTTGGGTCAATCGTCAGAGCTTTTTTAAAATCCTCAATGGCATCATCGTAGTCAAATTCTTTGAATTTGGCAATCCCACTAGCTTTATAAGGATTACTTTTTCGTCTAGGTGTCGAAGAGGTTTTGCGTCGTTTGAGCCTCTGCTCTTCCTTACGTCTTCTTTGCTCCTGAAGGTACTCTTCCCGCTGCCTAAACCGTCTTTCCCGTCTGTCAAAATCTGTATTTCGCCGGTGATAATCAGGGTAAATAAATCTTCGATTGTATTTATAATCAAATTCATCCTTGTCCATTGAAAACAAAATAATTGCATCAATGAGCCCTATGATAGCTGTAATTCCAAAAAACCAAAAAAACATCACATAAAGAATCCCCAAACCAGTCTGGCCAAGGTAAAAACGATGGACACCAAAAATCCCAAAAAACAAAGCAAATATCGCAGCTACATTCTTGTCTTTCATGCCTTTTATTTAAATAACCTCAACTTATCTTAAAAGTTTTTCTTTTTGTGTTAAAAATTCTTCTTCAGTAAGAATTCCGCTATCTCGGAGATCTGCCAGTTTTTTTAATTTTTCTAGCAAATCAGGATCTACGAGGTCTTCACTTTTGTTATCACCTTTTAGTTCATCGCTGAGGCGATAACCATTATTCACAAAACCCTCAAATTCATCCTGAATACGGATATATGCGAAAGCATCGTGTGTTTGAATTTTATCAAAATTCTTAAATCCGTTTTCAACCGCTTTGTCAAGGTGATAAAATGCTCTTTTCTTATCTTCTGTCAGCGAATACGCGCAAGCAATATTAAAATGAGTCGGGATATCGTTAGGGTCAATTTCCAATGCTTTTTTAAAATCTTCAATGGCTCCATCATATTCGTATTCCTTGTATTTTTCTACGCCACTTTTTTTGTAAGGATTCGGTCTTTTACGCGGTTGCGGCTTAGGTCTTGGTTTTGGTGCAGGGCGTTGATAATCTCTGTGTCTTTCATAATCGGTGTTTCTCCTTCTGCTACGAGGTTCATAAGGTCTGCGATCCCTTCTTGAGCGATCATGAGGAGCTTCTCTTGACCTTTTGCGATTTGAATATTGAAATGCAAAAAAAACAATAAGTAAAGGAATGAATATCCCTTTTAACATTCCTGAACCTAACAAAAAAGCGAGCGCAACAATTAAAAAAATGATCGAATATGGATTCCTCATTATAGTTGTGAGTGTTTTCCGAAATAAGGATTAAAATTAATCAATTGTATTAATACAATTACAATATCTCGATTATTTTGAGAATAATCAAAAAGCCACTTCAAATGTTCTACATACAAATCAGGAATCTAGACAAAAGATTGATACAGTCGATAAAACAAAGAGGAGCATAAAAATAAGGGATGCCGAATAGAAATTCAGCAACCCCCGCGGTTTAATGCTTTCGGGATGACCCCACGAATTCGAAGAGTCAGTTAGAAAATAAATTGAAAACGGTTTTGAAATGCTTTTTTGGCTTGTGTGTTTTGAATTAAAAAACAAAACCCGACGGTCATTGTTTTCTCATGGCTACGTTGTTTGACACAAAAAAAATCGGGTTTTGTTTAATTCAATTAGGTGGATCTTTTATTAAAACCAATTCCTTAACCTATTTAAAACAAGGCTTATTGCTTAGCCATTTGTTAAACTGAAACAAGGAATGTTAAAAAGCGTTAAAATGCTCCGATTTGTGTATTTCTGTTGATGCGTTGTTCAATATTTTTTGATCATGCATACTATCTAAATATTCTATAACTTTGCGCATTATTTTTAAAATGATGTAAAATTAATTCGTCCATGAAGAAAGATTTTTTGAAAAAGCTAGGTTTAAAAAAACAAAATGATGGTACAAGTACTGGTCTAAAGAGTACAGCAACATCTAAAGAATATATTGATTCTTATTCGCCTGTTGACGGAGCGTTTATAGGCAGTGCAAGTGTTACCTCAAAAAAAGAATACGAAAAAGTAGTCAAAACTGCTCAAAAAGCATTTGCTAAATGGAGAACAATTCCTGCGCCTCAGCGGGGAGAGATTGTTCGTCAATACGGAGAAGAGTTGAGAAAGCACAAAGATGCTTTAGGGCGATTGGTTTCCTATGAAATGGGTAAGAGTCTGCAAGAAGGTTTTGGTGAGGTGCAGGAGATGATTGATATCTGTGATTTTGCAGTTGGATTGTCGCGACAACTTTATGGGTTGACGATGCATTCTGAGCGACCTAATCACCGTATGTATGAGCAATGGCATCCGTTGGGAGTAGTAGGAATTATCTCTGCCTTCAACTTTCCTGTTGCGGTGTGGTCATGGAATTCCATGATTGCATTGGTTTGTGGAGATGTTTGTATTTGGAAACCTTCAGAAAAAACACCTTTGTGTGCCGTGGCTTGCCAAAATATTTTCCATAAGGTTTTAAAAGCCAATAAGATTCCTGAAGGTGTTTGCAGTATAATCAATGGAGATTACAAAGTAGGTGAAATGCTTACAAATGACCGTAGAATTCCTTTGATTTCAGCTACCGGTAGTACCCGAATGGGGAAAATCGTCGGAGCCGCTGTTGCTGCGCGTTTAGGCAGGAGTTTGCTGGAGTTGGGCGGAAACAATGCCATAATTGTCACCCCAAATGCAGATATGAGTGTGGTACTTACAGGAGCGGTGTTTGGTGCCGTAGGAACAGCAGGACAACGATGTACGACTACACGTAGGTTGATCATACATGAAAGCATATATGACGAGGTTAAAAAGAAAATTACGAAAGCATATCGACAGTTAAAAATTGGAAATCCGCTTAATCCCAAAAACCATGTTGGGCCTTTGATTGATAAAGATGCGGTACAAAATTATCTTAATTCAATTAAAGCAGTAAAAGAAGAAGGCGGAAGTTTTGTAGTTGCTGGAGGCGTTTTGAAAGGCAAGGAGTATGAGAGCGGCTGTTATGTAAAGCCTTGCATTGCTGAGGTAGAAAATAATTTTGAAATAGTACAACACGAAACGTTTGCACCAATCCTTTATTTGATAAAATATAAAAACTTCTCTGAAGCATTAGCTATTCAAAATAACGTTCCTCAAGGGCTGTCATCGGCAATCATGACTGACAGCTTGCGAGAAGCTGAAGAGTTTTTATCAGCCGGAGGATCTGATTGTGGGATAGCGAATGTGAATATCGGGACCAGTGGTGCCGAAATTGGGGGAGCGTTTGGTGGAGAAAAAGAAACCGGGGGTGGACGCGAAAGTGGCTCAGATGCGTGGAAAGCCTACATGCGCCGACAGACAAACACGATCAATTTCAGCAAAGAAGTTCCTTTAGCCCAAGGGATAAAATTTGATTTGTAGTAAGAATTTTTTTGGAGGTAAAATTTTCGTAAAAACAAACTTTATAAAGTGCAATGAATTCAAGCCTTTTGTAATTTTGTCGAAACTTAAGTAAAAATTTTTCGTTTCAAAAAAGGCTGATTTCGAGCATGGTTTTGAAAATTTACTTAAATTTGCAATCCGAAAATATTGTGGTCGCGTGGCCGAGCGGTTAGGCAGAGGTCTGCAAAACCTTGTACAGCGGTTCGAATCCGCTCCGAACCTCAAAGAAAAAGACGCAATGAAGTGATATTTAGTTGCGTCTTTTTTTTGAATGAGATATTATGAAAGACACTATAAATGCGGCTTATTCGGTAGATTTTCATCTACTCTTCACTGATGGGTATAAGGAATAACGATATTACAAAATTGAGTTGCCCATATCCATTGGGATTCTCCTGCCAAAATATCATTAATACCATAATAGTAAGAGAGTTCAATACTTAGTTTGCTGTTCAAAGTATATGACAGACCTACTTTGGGCCCAACATCCAAGTTTACAATGCCTAACTCACCCTCTGTCTCAAATATTAATGTATCTCCTTCATAAGGAACTTGAGTGTATGCTTGGCCATAACTATCCAGTTTAACTAAAGCAAGAACTCCAACTTTACCTTCCATTTTACCAAATCTTCTTTTATAGGAAATGGGAATACTTAAGTAAGAAATTCGTTTTAAAATTCTGGTTGTACTCCATTCATCGTCAATAACAACTCCCATTTCATCTGTATGTTCAATTTTCCATTCCTCATTACTTTTTTTTTTTTGTAAACATTAATTCAAAGTCAATTGCAGATTTATCGTTTAGAGATAGATTATAATATAGCCCCGCTCCCCACATTAATTTAGGAAGAACTTTTATCGTAGAATTGGATGGCTCATTATAATGGGTAATTGCTGAAATGCCAGATGAAGCTGTTACTCCAAAATCAGATTGAGACTGTATAGAGAATGAGAAGAAAATGAAAACTATGAGAATAAAACCTTTCATATCTCAACCAAAAACACCTTATTTTGCCTTGGAATTAGAGTCTATTTAATCTTGATCAAATCTTCGCCACTAAATCCAATCAGCAATTGCTAAA
>JANQFJ010000139.1 GCA_028277915.1 Saprospiraceae bacterium | reverse complement strand
CGGAAGGGCGGATGTAGTCGTTTCTATGTTGCCTGCTCATCTTCACCTTGAAGTTGCCTTTGATTGTATTCAGTTAAAAAAACACTTGATTACAGCGTCCTATGTTTCCAAAGATTTATATCGATTGGGAGATGAAGCACACAATCGTGATTTGATTTTTATGGGTGAAATGGGACTTGATCCTGGTATAGATCATATGTCCGCAAAGCAGCAGATCGATGAGATCATTGAAAAAGGCGGAAAAATCAATGCATTTCGATCCTATACTGGTGGGTTGATAGCTCCTGAAAGCGACACTAATCCCTGGCATTACAAGTTTACCTGGAACCCCAGAAATGTTGTATTGGCTGGGCAGGGAACTGCCCAATACCTGGAAAATAAAAAATATAAATACATTCCATATAACCGATTATTTGGCCAATACGAAACTATCGATGTGCCCGGAATGGGTGAATTTGAAGTGTATGCTAATCGTGATTCTTTGTTGTATCGAGATATTTATGGTTTATCTGATATTCCGAATATCATTCGAGGGACTATTCGCTATCGAGGGTTTTGTGATGCTTGGAATGCATTGATTAAAATAGGCCTGACAGATGGTTCGTATCCAATTATAGAATCTGAAAATCTCACTTACAATGCTTTGATGGAAGCTTATTTAGGACCTGAAAAAAATGGTTCTGGTTCTGTAAAAGATCGAATTGCAGATTTTCTTGGTGAAGAAAAGAATTCTTCGGTAATGAAAAAGCTGGAATGGTTGGGTCTGTTCAGTAAAAACAGAATTAACATTTCCCAGGCTACTCCTGCTTTGATTTTAGAAAACCTCTTGCTTGAAAAATGGAAATTGCAAACTACTGACAAAGACATGATCATCATGCAACACGAATTTGAGTATGAACTGGATGATCAAAAGAAAATGCTAACTTCTACGTTGGTGCTCAAAGGCAATGATTCGGTGGATACGGCAATGGCTCGTCTCGTTGGGATTCCAATGGGGATTTTTGTAAAACTGGTTATGGAAGGAAAAATTACAACAACTGGAGTTAATATTCCTGTGATGAAACAGGTTTATGAACCCGTTTTGGAGGAATTAAAAGATTTTGGTGTCAATTTTATTGAAAAAGAAGTGACCTTATAAATTTTGTTTTTTTCTCTTTAAATAAAATCCATGAAGGCTGCCACTGTAAAAGAACTCAGACAAGAATTGAGTACTCGTTCGCCAAAAGAACTTCTTGAACTTTGTCTCAGATTGTCAAAGTTCAAAAAAGAAAACAAAGAATTGTTGACCTACCTTTTGTATGAAGCAACTGACGAATCTTCTTATATCGAAAGTGTGAAAAGAGAAATAGATGAGCAGTTTGAACAAATAAATAAACGAAGTTATTATTTCATAAACAAAAGCGTTCGAAGAATTTTACGGAGTGTTAAAAAGTATATTCGTTATTCGCAAAAAAAGGAAACCGAAGCGGAGTTGTTGATTTATTTTTGTCAAAAACTGAAATTTTTTACTCCTTCAATCTCACGAAGCAGAACTCTTAAAAATTTGTATAATCGCCAACTGGAAATGATCCGAAAAGGCATCTCCAAATTGCACGAGGATTTGCAATATGATTTTGAAACGGAATTGAATGAATTGATTTTGAGGTGATTTTTGGCTTACAAATCCTTTTTTCTTTTTAAAAAATAAATAAATGCAGCAAAGGAAAGTAAACCTGATAGCCACATAAGTGAAGATGTCGTAATTGCTGCACCTTCAATTCCGCAATACAAAATCATGAAATAGCTTGCTACGATATTTATTAAAAACACGATCGTTGAAAATAATGCATTGGTCTTTGGCCAGCCAATTGCCGAAAGCATGTTTCCCATTGGTATCCTGAACATTATCCCACCTACTGCTCCAATTGCAAAGATAAACATCAAATAAGGATGCCCCTTGTATTCTGCTCCAAAAATCTGCATCAACCAGTCGGAACTCAAATAAAAAAAAGCGATTATTACAAGTCCCAAAATCCCAAATATTTTTAAATAATTGAGATAATAATTTTTTAGAAATACAGTGTTTTCCTGAGATGCTCTCGCCAGTTTGACATAGTCAGTCGCCATGACAGCTGAAGCGATAATCAGGAAACTAAAAGGAATAATATTCGAAGCTTTGTATTGAGCTACTAATTCTGCATTTTTTAAAATAAAACCAATAATTAAAATATCCACTGCAAAAAGCAATTGAGCGATCACACTTCCGAAGCTGAGATATAGACCATAACTTATGAATTCGATTTTATTGATCTCCAAGTCTGACAATGAAAAATCTGAAATTACATGAGGTTTGAGTTGAAGGATAAAATAAACAGAAGTTAAAATTGGTACTGCAATCAAACTAACGACATAGCCTATTCCACCAAATAAAGAGCACAGAACGAACACTGAGATCAACAACAGTAAGCTGTTGAGCATGTCGATCTGTGCAACCAGTTTGTTCAAATAAAGCAATCGACAGTAAATCTGGATCATTTGGAGCAGAAACAAACTTAATAGTTGAAAGCTCAGAATCGCCAGATATATAGCGGCTCCTGATAGTATTTTATTAAGAAGAGGGGAAAGGATTATCAGCAAAACAATCATGCCTAAAGTGTACAATAACCCCTTTTTCAAAGTATATCGAAACAATATCTTTTTCTCAGTCTGTCCTTTAGAAATGGAACCATACCTTGCTAAGCCCTGGTGAAAACCAGCTCCTACAAAAGGTACTAAAAAGGAAAGGATCGTTAAGCCATAAGCTATAAGGCCATATTCCTCTTTCGGGATCATCCAAATAACAATCACCGAAACCAGAAAGTTGACCAGTTTTGCAAAAAAAACCGAAAATAAAACGTAGCCGCCTTGTCTTTTGAAAAATGATTTTATGAAATTGACGATTTCCAAATCTAAGCTTTTATTACCTTTTTATAAAGCAAATAAAATTGATCGGCTACGCTATCGTAACCGTATCTTTTTGTTGCGGCTTCGCTGATTTTCTTAGGTTCATATTGTGTTAAATTATCCAGTAGAGAATCTAGTTTTTCAAAGAGGGCTGTTTCATCTTTTGCTTGTATCAAAAAACCATTACTCTGGTTGATCATTTCTGAGACACCGCCCACATCAGTAGCTATGACTACCATGCCAGAAACATGTGCTTCTGAAATCACACAGGGAAGATTTTCGTAATTACTAAACAAAACAAAAACATCCTGCTCTTGCATGATTTTAGCAATTTCGGGCAATGGAATTTCATCCAAAATTGTCAACATTCCTGTTGGGATTCCCAAAGATACAGCATAATTGCGATGTTTGTCACCATATTTGTTGCCAGCTAAGGTCAGGTGAAAATCTGTTCTTTTCTGCCGTAACTTGATGATGACATTTAGAATCCCGACAACGTTTTTGTGCTGGTCATTCAGGGTCGAAACGTGGAGGATTTTATTGGGCTTAGACCTTTTTTTGTGTTTGAGTTGAAACAAATTTGTGTCTACCACATTAGGGATTACCTCAAATGGGCCTTCAATTCCAAACTTTTCTAAAGCGTTTTGAAGATTGTAAGAAACCGGGCAAATGACTGACGCTGCTTTAGCAGTTTTTAAAATGTAATACTTTTCAAATAGATTGAACTTGTATGGATTGATGTCCAAAAAACCGGTCCAATGCTCAGTGATGATAAATGGGATTTCATGTTGTTTCTTCAACCAAAGCGCAAAAATTCCTGCAGGGTAGATTACATTAAGATGAGTCAAATCTATTCTTCCAAAAATGGCAAGTATTGCTTCAAAGCCTCGTTTATGAGCTTCCATGTATCTTCTGTACTTCAAAAAAGGAAGCATTTTGTCCGTTTTTTTGTAATAAACGATCACTTCAAAATTTCCATTGTTCCAACTTTTTTCAATTTCATAGTCTCTTGCATCATGACTCGAAATGACATACAAACTGGCAACATTACACTTTGCAGCAACCGCCTCTGCATGACGTTGAATAAAGTTACCGTTTTGAGGTTCCAGCTTGTTTGGATACCAGGATGCTAAAAAAAGAATATTCAGTTTTTTCTTTGGATCAACCATGCGACAAATCTAACAATCATCTTTTAAATTTAGAGCATTGGTGCATCTTTTACACTTAAAACTTAAGAGTAGTTAAAGGTTATTAAAAAATGATGGAAACAGTATTGTTGAATAATAAAATACAATGGATTGATAGTTTGAAAATTGATAAAATTTTTCATCCAAGATTGGAAATGTTGAATTACCTATTAACCTAAATTATAATTTTAGGAATTATTGTGTAAATTAAACGCCTAATCAAATTGCTCAAAATTTTTTAATGAAAATAAACCCAAAAAAATGAATAAAGGATTCTTCCAATCAACTAAGTCATTCTTATTCTTTCTTTCATTCTTGTTAATAATCCCTTCCTGTTCAGTCAATCCGGTAACCGGGAAAAAAGAAGTGATGTTGATGTCTGAAGCGCAGGAAATTTCAATGGGTAAAGCTTATGATCCACAGGTAATTGCCAGCTTTGGACTTTATGAAGATGAAGAAATGCAAAAATTCATTAACGAAAAAGGAAAAGAGATGGGCGCGATTTCACATCGATCTCATTTAGAATATGAATTTAAAATATTGGACTCTCCTGTTGTTAATGCATTTGCAGTACCTGGAGGATATATTTATTTTACCAGGGGGATTATGGCCCATTTCAACAATGAAGCAGAGTTTGTCGGTGTGTTGGGACATGAGATCGGACATGTAACAGCACGCCATTCCGTTAAGCAGCAAAGTACCCAAACTTTGGCCCAACTGGGATTGATTGTTGGTGTGATTGCTTCCAAAGAGATAGCAAAATATGCAGGATTGGCACAACAATCTCTAGGCTTGTTGTTTTTAAAATTTGGTCGTGATGACGAAAGTCAGTCTGATCAGCTTGGTGTGGAATATTCTACAAAAATCGGTTATGATGCACATGAAATGGCAAATTTTTTCAGCACGCTACAAAGAATGCGGAAAGGGACCCAGGCTGAAACGATTCCAACTTTCATGTCAACCCACCCCGATCCTGCTGACAGGCAGATGAAGGTTGCTCAGGCAGCTCAAAAGTGGCAGGCTGGAAAACCTCGATCTGATTTTAAAGTCAACAGAGACAGTTATTTAAAAATGATTGATGGAATTGTTTATGGTGAAGATCCACGGCAAGGGTATGTTGATGACAACAAATTTTTCCATCCGGAATTAAAGTTTGAATTTCCGGTACCTAAAGACTGGAAATATATGAATTCTCCATTGCAGTTTCAAATGGCTCCGGAGGACGGAAAGGCAGTAATGGTCTTGAGATTGGCTCAAGGTCAGGATCTTAACGCTGCCGCAAATAAGTTTTTAGAGGAAAATAAATTACAAGTCCAACAAAAACAAAATACTAAGATCAATGGTCTAAATGCAGTGAAAACCATTGCTGACCAACCTGAAGGTGTAGATGAAAGTGGAAGAAAGACTGAAGCTTTGCGTTTTCAAACTTATTTTATTTTATATAATGATTTGATTTACCAGCTGTTGGGCGTTACTCGGCTTGCGGATTATGGTACGTATAAAGGACATTTTAACAATACAATGAACAATTTTAAAAGGTTGACCAATCCTAATCGCATCAATGTAAAACCTGATCGAGTTAAAATAAAGACGGTGAAGCAAACCACCAGTCTGAAAAATGCGCTGGTTTATTATAAAATGCCCGCAGATCGCATGGAAGAATTATCGTTGATCAATGGCCTGGAACTCAGCAAAACGGTTCAAAAAGGATCGTTGATAAAAATTATTTCTAAATAATTCAAAGTCATTCGAGGTCAAACTCCCCAGTTTGATTTGATTAATTTTATCGCAATAGCCAAAAGGATGATACCGAAAACTTTTCGGAGAACATCAGCTCCTCCTTTGCCAATTTTTCTTTGTATCCAGTTTGAGGATCGTAAAACCCAGAATACCAGTAGCAGGTTCAAAGCAATCCCTATGGAAATGTTAAGCGTTTGATATTCCGCTTTTAAGGCAAGGATAGTTGTCAAAGTCCCTGCACCGGCGATCAATGGGAATGCAAGCGGCACAATGGAAGACGAAGATGATTCAGAAGTGTCTTTAAAAATGGTTATACCCAGAATCATTTCCATTCCGATGATGAAAATAACAATTGCCCCAGCAATGGCAAAGGATTGAACATCGACACCAAACAATTTTAATATTGGCTCTCCAACAAAGAGAAAAAGTATCATTAAAACTCCTGCCGCGAGCGTAGCTCGGCTAGGTCTGATCTTTTTTCCTTGTTCTTTCAGAGAAATGATGATCGGGATATTTCCAAGAATATCAATTACGGAGAACAAAATCAGTGTAACTGAAACAATTTCTTTAATGTTGAATTCCATGAACTTTTGAATTTTTGCGCAAATGTATAATAAAATTCAATAGAAAGCTTATTGTAAAATAGAAGTTGGTTTCAAACTTTGTCAAATAAAAAAGCAATAACGATATTCGCATTTAATTTTTTGAAATAAAAGCATTTTAAATTGTACGATTTAATTATTGTCGGTGCCGGCCCGATCGGGCTAAATTGTGCCATTGAAGCTGAAAAAGCTAGATTGAATTACCTGGTTTTGGAAAAAGGAGTTTTGGTAAATTCCCTTTTCCATTTTCCAACGAATATGACTTTTTTTTCAACTTCCAATTTGCTGGAAATTGGAGGTGTCCCGTTTATAGCGCATTCTGAAAAGCCTACTCGACGGGAATCTTTGGAGTATTTTCGTCGCGTTGCGCAGAGTTGGAAACTCAGGATTCATTATTATGAAGGAGTGGAAGGAATTACGAAAACTAATGGGATATTTAAAGTTACTACTTCAAAGCAGGTTTATGAAGCAAGAAAAATTATTGTCGCAACTGGATTCTACGATCACTATCGACCACTGAATGTACCAGGCGAAAATCTTCCAAAAGTTAAACATTATTATGACGAACCTCACCCATACGTCGGTCAAAAGCTGGTTGTAGTTGGTGCTGCAAACTCTGCTTGTGATGTAGCTTTGGAGACTTTTTACAAAGGTGCGGAAGTGACCATGGTCATTCGTGAACCGAATATTTATGAAAAGGTCAAATATTGGATTCGGCCAAATATTGAAAACAGGATCAAAGAGGGATCCATAAAAACATTTTTTAATTCAACCGTAAAGGAAATCAAGGAAAAGGAAATCATCATTCAGACTCCTGAAGGAGAAAAAACTTTGGAAAATGACTTCGTCCTTGCCATGACAGGGTATTTGCCTAACTATGATTTTTTCAAAAAAATTGGAATCGAAATCGGTGATGATGAAAATAAAATTCCTGTCCATGATCCGGAAACTTTCGAAAGCAATATCCACGGATTGTATTTGGCGGGAGTCATTGTCGCAGGAATGCAGACTAGCAAATTGTTCATTGAAAACACCAGGGAACACGCTGCAATTATCATTGGAGATATTCTGAAAAAGAACAAAGTACTTCGATGATACAATTCCAGAATGAATATGTAACTGTCTTTGAAAGTGCCCTTTTTCGAACCACTTCTACTGTTGTAATTACGGAAGATTTAGTATTGGTGGTTGACCCAAACTGGTTGCCGAATGAGATCAAAGAAATTCAGCAATTCGTTGCTGAGAATAGAAAAAATCGATCCTTATATTTACTTTTTACACATTCCGATTATGATCATATCATTGGTTATAAAGCATTTCCGGAAGCTAAGGTGATTGTTTCGGAAGCGTTTCAAAATAATCCTGAAAAAGAAAGGTCATTGCAAGAGATTTTTCGATTTGACAATGAATATTATATCACAAGAGATTATAAAATTGAATATCCGATTGGTGACTTAATTATTAAAAAAGATTATCAAAAAATTACTTTTGGAAAAACGAATTTGACTTTTTATTTGGCTCCTGGCCACAATCGGGATGGTATTTTTACAATCGTCGAACCATTAAATGTCTGGATATCAGGTGATTATCTAAGCAATGAAGAATTTCCATACATTTACTACAGTTCGATTGAATATGAAAAAACACTTGGAAAAGTTGAGAACATTTTGGACAAACATGAAATCAAAATGCTAATTCCAGGTCATGGAGATGTAGCTTTTGACAAAGCTAAAATGCTGGCTCGGAAAAATGAAAACCTAGAGTACATTTCAGAATTACGAAATTCCTTGAAATCAGGCAAAAAAATTAATTTGGAAAAACTTTGGGAAAAATATCGCTTTCCGAAAGTAATGACTCGTTTTCATGAAGCGAATGTGGAATTGATGAAAAAGGAAATAGAAGGCAAAAATTGAAGGGGAGTGTTCTAACGGGGGATTGGGAGGTTTTTGGGGGGAGTTAATAATCCTAAGGTCCTCGTTTTTTAAAGTGAAGACGCTCAGTATTTTCATTGTTCAACAACTGGTCATGGGAGGATAACTGTTTATTGGAATATTTAAAACGTGTATTTGACATAGTATTTTACTTTTTTGGGTGGCAATAAGGGCTGCCGAAGTTTATAAATTATTAAAAAAGTAAAGTTTTACTATATCGTGGAATTTTATTTTGTAATGCGAATAACTTATAAACTCTTCTTTTGAAAAAATATTGTGTCGCGATAGGAAAAAATATTTGATTTGAAAAGCGGATTGTCTTGATTATTGAAAAAGCATATCAAAGTCTTAGTGAATCGTTAAACTCTATCTACGACGAACAAGAATCTAAAAGCATAGCCCGGATAGTTTTTGAGGATGCATTCGGTATCCATAATTTTGAACGGAATGACAAATTGTCTTCAGAACAAATGGCAAAACTGAACAAAATTGAAAAGCGTTTACTCAAATATGAACCTGTTCAATATGTAATTGGCTACGCAGATTTTTATGGTTTGAAGTTTAAAGTGGATAAAAATGTTTTGATTCCAAGACAAGAAACTGAAGAGTTGGTTTTTTGGATTTTGGATGAAGGATCAATATCTTTTCGAAACAAGGAAATTAGTGTTTTAGACATAGGAACTGGTAGTGGATGTATTCCAATTGTTTTAAAAAAGAATCAACCATCTTGGAAAATTGATGCCACGGACGTAAGCGATGCAGCTTTAGCGATTGCCAGAGAAAATGCTGAGCTGAATAATGTGAACGTTATTTTTTTTCAAAACGATATTTTGATTAAATCCCATTGGAGTAATTTTAGTGATTATGACATTATCATATCGAATCCACCTTATATTCCGAAAAAAGAGCAAGACATGGTGTCTGAAAATGTCTTGAAACACGAACCTCATTTAGCTCTTTTTGTAACCGATACTAATCCTTTGTTATTTTATGAAACGATTTCCAGATTTGCCTTTCAAAAATTAAGGAACGGAGGAATGTTATTTTTTGAAACGAACGAATTTAACGCAATGGAAGTTTTGAAAGTTGTTGAAAGTGAGGGATTTGTAGCTCCTGTAGTAAAGCAAGACATGAATGGTAAAAACAGGATGGTCTTCGCTAAAAAATAGTTCTTAAAAAGCCTATCCTCCGGATTTTTTGGTGTTTTTGTATCCTTCGTCAATCAAGAGTTGTAAAACCTTGTCGCGATGATTTCCCTGCAAAATAATTTCTCCGTTTTTGACAGAACCGCCAACGCCACATTTTGATTTTATATACTTTCCGAGTTTTTTCAGCGAATCGTCTGATCCCTGAAATCCGGTGATCAGGGTCACCTCTTTTCCTGCTCTTTTTTTACGATCAAGGAAAATTCTAAGTCGCTGTTCTGACGGAGCTATGTCAGATTTTTCCTCGCGATCATCATAAGAATATTCAAAATCCGGATTGGTGGAATAAACAATCCCAGAACGTCTGTTTTTATTTTTTTTAGACATGATTTTCTTAGTATTGTTCAAAAAATAAAATCCTCTTTTGAATCATTAATTTAGGTTTATCTTCTCTACCCTTTGGTCGTTCCGCTTTCTCCTAAATGAATAATGTCGAATTTTTTTTTAACGGATCTTAGTTTGAAAGAACATTCAAAGATAAGCGATTTATGGAAAATTTTAGTTTTCCATTCGCTAAAAATCCCTCTCCATCTACATGAACCGGCGATGCTGCAGGTAGTTCAATTTCAACTTCTTTTGCAGTGAAAGTTTCAGTAAGGTGGCTTTTGTGGACTGTACCGGTAATAAATCGCCACATTGAAAATAAATAACGCCATTTAGGTACTTTTTTGATAATCACAACATCCAACAGTCCATCAGCCATATTTGCATTTGAAGCAATTTTCATATTATAGCCGAACATGGAGGCATTGGCAACTTCGATACAAAAACAATCTCTTTGAAATTTTTTGCCATCAATTTTAAGCCGGTAGGATTGCATTTTGTATTTAAAAGTTTCAATAAATGAAGTCCTGAAATAACCCCAGAATCCACGAAATTTGTTTTGCCGACTTTTATAGGCAACGCAGGCTGGGAATCCAACTCCAGCCACATTGACAAAAATACGATCATTCAGACGGCAGGTGTCGATTTTAATTGGTTTTGCCTGGTTTAAATAATTAATAGCTTGTTTTGTATTTCTACTTATTCCTAAATGAGTAGCGAAACCGTTTCCAGAACCTGCCGGGATAATTCCAAGTACTTTATCGGTACCGATTAAAACTTCAGCAACTTCATTGACAGAGCCATCTCCGCCAACAGCAGCAATGATATCAAAACCAGATTGAATGGCTTCTTTGGCCAATCGCTTTGCATGCCCTGCAGTTTTAGTTTCACAGATTTCGTACTCAAACCTGGAATGGTCAAGATGTTTCTTTAAAAAATATTTGAGCTTCTTTTTTTTACCAATTCCGGAAAATGGATTGACGATGAACCGGATGCGTTGCTTTAGTTCCAAATAGATGAGTTTACTTTTCTGGCAGTAAATATAAAATTCTGAGATTGAAATTTAGCTATCGCTTTCTTTTTTTCCAATTATTATTTATCAATCTCAAAATCAAATAACCCAATCCATTCATGCCATGCTCCGAATTGGAAAGCAACACCACTCCGGTTTGGGTCTCTTTAATAAATCCCATAAAAGCTCGTTGACCGCTAGTATGGCCCGCGTGCATGACTGTGTCGTAATATTTTTTGTTTTTAACGAGGTGCCAGCCTTTGGCCATGAAAGCATTTTTGTTAAGTTCGGTTTCAATGGTTTGATGATGAGTTTCAGCAAAATTGGCCGCTAGTTTCGGATGAGATTGGCCTAGATTGCAGGCTAAAAAATTCAATAAATCATCCAGGGTTGATTTTACTCCTTCGGATGCTGCAAAAGATTGAAATTGCCAATGAGGAGTAGCTTGCCCAGCTACGGTGTATCCTGTAGTCAGGCTTTTCATTTGAGTTGCATTTGGCGAAATACAACTGCCGTTCATATTCAAAGGTTGGAAGATTTTTTCTTTCAAAACCACTTCAAATGGTTGTTTGGTAGCAAACTCAATCGCGATTTCTAATAATGCATAATTTAAAGTAGAGTAGTGGTATTTTCCATAATTTTCCTCTTCTGGAATATATTTTTTATAAAAATCCAGCAAATCGGTTTTATTGTAATTTTCGTAGGGATTATTAGCTTTGTTTTCTTTGACCCCAAATTCTAAAGGCAGTTTAGGTAAACCAGAGGTATGAACCACCAGATCATGAATGCTCATGTTTTGAGATTTTTCATTTTGTAATTCTGGGGGAAGGTAATAATTGAAGGATGAATCATAATGCATTGTACCTTCTTCGACAAGCAAATTCAACAAAGAAGCAGTAAAAACTTTACTCAAACCGCCAAGCTCAAAAATCGTCCCTCTATGTGGTGGATTCAATGTGTCTTTTGACGTACTTCCGTAGTTGTAAATAAATGTGGAGTCTTTATAAATGATCCCAATTATAAATCCAGGTGTTTTTTCAAAAGTGATCTCAGTATCATGGAAAATAATTTTGTCAATCTCTTTTTGTAGATTTTCCCGCATTTGGGAAAAACCTTGGAAGGTCATCAAAAAGCAAAGCAGACCAAAGTGTATTTTTTTTAACATTCAAATAAAATTATGGAATAGCAAAAACTATTAAACGAGTTTAAAGTATGGTTTTTGTATTTTGAAAAGAAGGTTATTCTCCAACTTTTTTACCTTTCATAGCTTTGGCAATATTGACATCCATCGCACGGTGGGCGAGGGGAGAGGTGTATTCGTTCAGTTCATCCATTGTTTTATTGATCAGGTCTTTATCATCTCCTGCCACTGCAGTTTTCAGTTTTTCGGCAAGAGATAGGGTTATATTTTTTTCTTCTAAAGTGAGGATTTTATCGTTTTGTTTTAGAAATTTTTCAGCGGATAGCAAGATATTATTGGCTTCGTTTCGAGCTTCAAGCAAACCGCGAATATTCATGTCTTCTTCTGCGTTCTGAATGGATTCGATCAGCATTTTTGCCATTTCTTCCTCGCTGAGGCCGTATTGAGAGCGGATTTCGATTTCCTGTTCTACTTTCGAGCGCAATTCCTGAGCTTTTACTTTTAAAATGCCGTCCGCATTGAGAATGAAATGGATTTCAATTTTTGGCAAACCTGCCGGCATTGGAGGAATGCCTTTCAAAATAAACTCACCCAGTTTTCGATTGTGTTCAACCAGGTCACGTTCTCCCTGGAAAACTGAAATTCTGAGATTTTTTTGACCATCAATTGAAGTAGTGTATTGTCTCCCAACTTTTGATGGGATTTTGGAATTTCGAGGTACAATAGTATCCATCAGGCCACCAACTGTTTCGATGCCCAACGATAGTGGAGTAACATCTAAAAGTAGCACATTTTTTTGATTGCCGGCTAATACATCAGCCTGAATGGCTGCTCCTAAAGCAACAACTTCGTCAGGATCAAGGTCATCATTTACTTCCAGTTTGAAAAACTGGCTTACTTTTTCTTTGATCAATCCAGTCCGAGTAGAACCACCAACCATGATCACCTTATCAATTTCAGAGATGTCCAATTCCGCATCTTTGACTGCTTTTCTGCAACATTCGATGGTCTTATCTGCGATAGGTTCAACCAACTTTTCAAAAGTAGATTTTGACAATTCGAGATGGTACCCATTTAAGATTTTGGAAAAATGATCATTTTTAGAAAATGACTTTTTAGCGGCTTCTGCTGTAAGCCGGAATTCCTGGTTAAGATTATCGTTGGCATGTAATGAATCCCGATCAATATTACAGCTTCCAATCCAATGATCAATGATCGCCCGATCAATATCATCTCCTCCCAAAAAAGTGTCTCCGTTTGTTGATAAAACTTCAAAAATCCCATCCTGAATCCTTAATATTGAAATATCAAAAGTACCTCCTCCGAGATCGTAAACGGCGATGGTCTGGTTGTCGCCTTTGGAAAGTCCCAAACCATATGCAAGGCTTGCTGCTGTGGGTTCGTTGACTATTCTTAAAACGTCTAATCCAGCTAATTTGCCTGCATCGCGAGTTGCCTGCCTTTGGGCATCATTAAAGTAGGCCGGAACAGTAATTACCGCTTTGTTTATGGCTCTATTTAGCTCATTTTCAATACGTTGTTTGAGTTCTTTTAAAATAAAACTTGAAAGTTCAATCGGTGTATAAAATCGATCCTTAACGCGAATTTTAACAAGACTTTCTGTGTCTTCATCTATAATCTTATAACCAAAATACTGTTGATGGTTTTCAACATCATTGTAAGATTTTCCCATCAATCTTTTTACAGAATAAATGGTGTTTTGTGGATCAGAAATAAGCTTTTCCTTTGCTTGGTCTCCGACTATTACTTTTCCATTTTTCGCAAAATGGATGACCGAAGGAACCAATGTGCCTTTCCCATTTTTTCCTTTTACAGCAATAGGTTCACCATCTTTCATGAAAGCAACAAGGCTGTTTGTAGTACCCAGATCAATACCTATGATCAAATCTTTTTCGTCAGCTATTTTTCCTTCTTTTATATCGATAGAGATCTTCGCCATTTTTCCTTTTTTGCAGTCTTTTTTAGCAAAATTTTATTTTGTTGCAAATATAGACATTTAACCTAAGTATGCTTGAATTGTTTAATCATTTCAGTGAAAACTGCTAAAAATTTAATTTCGTTTACAAGATATTATCTGAAGATAGAAAACTTTGTTTTTACATTTTTTCAAAGCCAATTACTACTTTTATCTTTCATAATCTTAATACCAACATTTCAATGAAATTTCTCATTGCCAATCGGGCCCTCAGGTTATTTATCATTTTAGGCGGTTTTTTTGTCACCAACGCTTTGGTAGCTGAATTTATCGGCGTCAAAATATTTGCACTCGAGCCAACATTCGGTTGGAAACCTATGAACTGGAATCTTTTCGGACAATCAGGCTCGTTGATGTTTACAGCCGGAGTTTTGCTTTGGCCCATTGTATTTATAATGACTGACATCATCAACGAATACTTTGGAAGAAAGGGGGTGAAGCTTTTGTCAATTCTCGCTGCGGGATTGATTTCTTATGCTTTTTTGATGGTCTTTTTTGCCATTAAATTGGCTCCAGCGGACTTTTGGGTTGGAGTAAATATTGAAAAAGGGGTTCCGGATATGCAGGGGGCGTTTGCTAACATTTTTGGACAGAGCAATTGGATTATAGTCGGATCCTTGGTGGCGTTTTTAATCGGTCAGTTGGTTGACGCAGGGGTTTTTCATTATGTCAGAAAGGGAATGGGAGAAAAGCGAATCTGGCTTCGGGCTACGCTTTCTAC
>JANQFJ010000163.1 GCA_028277915.1 Saprospiraceae bacterium | reverse complement strand
TAATGACAGTCAAAACCGCTAATAAAATTCCGACGATCCAAAATCGTGTGACTATTTTCGACTCATGGATACCTTTTTTTTGGTAATGGTGATGTAATGGCGACATCAAAAACACTCTCCTTCCCTCTCCGTATTTTCTTTTGGTATATTTGAAATAGCCCACCTGAATCATTACAGACAAATTTTCCATTAAAAAAATTCCACATAAGATTGGGATCAACAATTCTTTTCTTATCAAAATCGCCATTGAGGCTATGATCCCTCCTAACATCAGACTTCCCGTATCGCCCATGAAAATCTGGGCAGGAAAGCTGTTGTACCACAAAAAACCAATACACGCCCCAATAAAACAAGCAGTAAAAATTACCAATTCACTAGCGTTCGGGAGGAACATAATGTTCAGATAATCAGCGGCTATCGAGTTACCGGAAACATAAGCCAGTACGCCCAAAGTTGCTCCCATAATAGCACTCACCCCAGTTGCTAATCCATCAATCCCATCAGTCAAATTTGCTGCGTTTGATACTGCTGTCACTACCAAAGTTACCAGTGGAACAAATATTATCCATGCAAACTTTTCTGCATTATCTCCAACGAATGGAACCAGTTTCGCATAATTCAATTGATTATTTTTAAAAAATGGAACATTTGTCATCGTCGTTCTAACATAAGCCATTTCTGTTTTCACACCTCTGACGTTTACCGAATCCAGCCTCACCTTAGTCAATTCCAAAGCCTCTGCTTTTGAGGGGTCCATTCTCACAACCACATCACTATGAAAAAGCATGGTCACAGCTACAATCAATCCCAGTCCAACCTGTCCTAGTATTTTAAATTTGCCGCTAAGGCCGTCTTTGTCCTTTTTGAAGACCTTGATATAATCATCGACAAACCCAATCACCGCCATCCAACTCGTCGCTATAAGCATCAAAACGATATAAACATTATCGAGATTTGCCCATAAAATACATGGAATCAATATGGCAATCAAAATGATAATGCCACCCATTGTAGGTGTTCCTTCTTTTTCTTTTTGCCCTTCTAAGCCGAGGTCTCGGACGGATTCGCCGATTTGTAATTTTTTCAGGTAACTGATGATGCGACTTCCAAAGATCATGGAGATCAGCAGGGAAAAGATGATGGCTGCGCCAGCACGAAAGCTGATGAACTTGTAAAGTCCCATCCCTCTCCATTCTGTTGTTTTCTCCAAAAATTCTAATAAGTCATAGAGCATAAGATGCCTTGCTGTTTTTCGGTTTTTCTAATAAAAGCGTGTTCCCTTCTAACACTACACGGTTTTGGATTTAGTCCTGTTGGTTATTAGTTCACTTTTTGTAGTTCTCAAAAGATTAACAGCAGCAACGGGTAGAATTTTTCCTGTGGGTACAATAGTGTTTCATAATCACAGAAACTACCCGCTGCACACCGTTAATTGAATCTGAGAATGATAATAGTTCCCTCCATTATTGCTAGAAGAGAAATTGTTTGTAACCAAAACTTGAATCACAAACAACTTCTTTCAACTAGCGAGGATTTCTCTTAGTATCTGTTTGTCATCAAATGGATGCTTTACACCCTTGATTTCCTGGTATTTCTCATGTCCTTTTCCGGCAACGAGAATGATGTCTCCCTTTTGAGCAATCATCCCGGCAGTTTTTATGGCCTGTCGTCGGTTGGTTATTGATAACACTTTTTGGCTTGCGTATGCCGGTACTCCTTTTTCCATCTCAGAAATAATGACCTCAGGGTCTTCTGAGCGTGGATTATCGGAAGTCAGTATTACCTGATCACTGTAATTGCAAGCCGTTTTTGCCATAATTGGCCGTTTTGACTTGTCTCGATCTCCTCCACAACCAATCACGGTGATCACTTTTTCTTTTCCTTTTTTCAATTTGGCAATGGTGCTCAAAACTTTTTCAACCGCATCTGGAGTGTGCGCATAATCCACAATTCCGGTGATTCCTTTTTTCTCATCAAAAAAATAATCGAATCGCCCTTCCGCTGTTTTCAATTCACTCAGCTTTGTCAATATTTCCAGTTTATCACCGCCCAGCAATACTGATGTGGCATATACCGCTAAAATATTGTAAGCATTAAATTCGCCAAGGATCCTGCTAAAAAAGTCTGCTCCGTCGATTTCAAGATGTAAGCCTATCAAACTGTTTTCAACAATTTTTGCTTTAAAATCCGTCAAGGATCGGAGGCTGTACCGATAAATTTTGGCTTTGGTATTTTGCACCATCACAGCACCATTGCGATCATCGATATTTGTTAAAGCAAATGCCGCTTTCGGCAATTCGTCAAAAAACCGCTTTTTCGTGTTGAGGTATTCTCTGAAGGTTTTGTGATAGTCCAAATGATCGTGGGTAATATTTGTAAAAACACCTCCCGAAAAAGTTAATCCGGCGATACGACGTTGATGAATTGCATGCGAACTCACTTCCATAAAAGCAAAATCACAGCCCGAATAAACCATATCCGCAAGCAGCGCATTTAATGCAACAGCGTCCGGAGTGGTAAAACTCGAAGGCAACACCTTTTCTCCAATTTTGTTTTCAACGGTTGACAACAGGCCAACTTTATAGCCCATTTTTGAAAAAAGCTGATGCAAAAGCGTTGCTGTAGTAGTCTTTCCATTTGTTCCCGTGATTCCTAACAATTTAATTTTACGGGACGGATAGTCATGGAATGCAGCTGCGATCCAGCCTAATGCTTCAGCGCTATCGGGCACTTTTATAAAAGTGACTCCGCTTTTGAGTTCTGAAGGCAAGTCTTCACACAAGATTGCCTTTGCACCAGCTTCGACTGCTTTATCAATGAAAAGATGACCATCAGTTTGTGATCCTCTTATCGCAACAAAGAGACTTTTCTCGTTTGCTTTTCGTGAGTCAAAGATGATGTTTTCGATGTTTTTTTTAACATCTCCGATGATTTCACTTTTTGATAGAGCAGATAGTATGTTTTCCAGGGATTTCAAGCGTTTCAAAGTGTTATAATAGTGCTAATAGTGTAAAAAGTGTTTCATATAATGAGGGATAACTACATTGAAATCCGGAAAACTTATTCATAGTTTGTTCTTCAATTTTTCTTTATCGCAATGTCAAACGAATCGTCTGACCACGAATTTTTGTTCCTGCTAAAATGGATTGATTTCTTACTTTTCCTGATCCACTCACCACTACTTTCAATCCTCTGTTTTCTAAAATGTATAAAGCATCTCTCAAGCCCATCCCGGTAACCACCGGTACCTTGTCATCACTTATGCTTCTGTTTTGCAATCTCAGAGTATCATTTTCTGCTTGAATAATTGCCCAGGGAGTTTCAGCTTTGGGGTCATAATCCAAACTTAAATTATTCATAACTTTCTCAAGATCAGTCTTTAAACCTGCGTCAAGGTCTGGCAATCTATTATTCGCAAGCATCGGTTTAGCATCTGTATTCAAGGGATCGTGCAATTCAACTCTTGTGGCAAAACATTTGTCGGCAATTTCCCGAAAAACCGGCCCTGCAACGTCTCCTCCGTAAAAGCCATGCTCTCTTGGATTGGTGATCACCACGATACAAGAATACTTTGGATTTTCAGCTGGAAAATATCCTGCAAAAGAAGCCTGGTATCGTAAATTTGCCTGCCTCAAATTAAATCTTCTGTAATTGATCTGCGCCGTTCCTGTTTTCCCTGCGAATTGATAGCTTGGGGTTTTTAGCTTATGTGCTGTCCCTCTTTCTACCACTCCGAGTAACAATTCCTGTGCTTTTTGAATAGTGCTTTTTGATGCAACTTTTCTTTTTACAACTGTTGGCTTAAATCGCTGGATCGTTTCATCAAAATGACGAACTTCAGACACCAGGTAAGGCTTCATCATCACTCCGTTATTTGCAACGGTGTTGTACAAATTCAGCATTTGAAGTGGGGTGATGGTAACTTCATAACCTATTGACATCCAAGGCAATGTAATTCCACTCCAATCATCTTCCCGACTATAAGCTTCTTTGATGTAAGGTGATGCTTCTCCTTTGATTTCTATCCCAACCGGCAAATTCAAACGGAAATCTTTTAATCGTTTGATGAATTGTCCCTCTTTATTTGTATCCCCATAATATCGTTGTACCAGTTTCGCAATTCCTACATTCGATGATATTTCAAAAGCAGTCCTTACCGTTGTGGTATCCATATTAAAACTGGCTTTTGTGGCATCCACCATTTCCTCTTCGTAAAACATGGTTTTACCTTTTTCAATATCGATGCTGTCGCTAAGATTTACATGACCGTCTTCTAAAAGCGCCATTATCGAGGCTAATTTGTAAGTTGAACCGGGCTCTGTTGCAGCACCTACTGCATAATTGTAAATCTCAAACCAGCCTTGATCGGTTTTTCCAATATTTGAAATGGCTTTTATAGCTCCGGTTTTGACTTCCATCAAAACTGCTGTTCCGTGGTCAGCATTGTGATATTTCAAACCTCTCAACAAAGCTTCATGAGTAATATCCTGTAGATTTACATCTAAAGTGGTGACTACATCATCACCACGTTTAGGTTCAATTTCAGTCAGGTCGTTTACTGGGATCCAGGTGTCATTTGGTGCCCGAAACATCAATTGCTTTCCTGCTTCTCCAGCCAGTGTTTCATTGAAATATCCTTCTAAACCAACAGGATTATATCCTTCTTTGACATAACCTATTGTCCTGTAACCCAGTTGCTTAAAAGGGCGGACACGTTTTGGCATGGGGCTCACTATGAATCCTCCTTTGAAACGGCCTTTATTGAACAATGGGAACTTGCTCATCATTTCTTTTTCCAAATAATTCGCATTCCTTTTGATCAAAACATAGCTTGAACCAGAATCTCTTTCATTGATCAAGTGATCCCGCATTCCCCCAACTGTGTATGAATTATCCACATAAGTCGCAAGACAGTGTGCCAATGAGTCTACATTGGCTTCAAAATCGCCAGGCGCCATGCCTGATGAATTTGGATCAAATCGTATTTCAAAGAACGGGAGTGAAGTGGCTAAAAAACTACCATCTTCTGCTAAAATATTTCCTCTTTCTGCCTTAACAGGCTTATATTCAACATATAAACTACTACCTTTCTCCCTCCACTTTTCGCCTTCAATCACACTAATTTTAACAGTCTGCATTATAAGAACAAGGCCAGTTAACCCCACAAAAAACAAGACCACATAAACTCTGATTAATACCTCATTCTTAATATTCATAAGTACTTTTTACTTATTCCTTGTTAACAACAATTTTATTTGGACGCTTTTTACTGGCTTTGAGTCCCAATGGTTTTACCGTTTTAATCACCTCAGATCGTTTGCTTTGATACATCAATTCGGACTTCAATGACATGTACTGCCATCGCTGCTGTTTCAACTCTGACTGCAATCTTTGGATCTGCCGGACTTTCTTTTCAGAATAGTGGGCGTTGGCAATATAGATCATAGCTATAAAGCTCAGAAAAAGGACAAAAGGGAGGTTTTTAAACACCAACTCAGCACTTATATTCCCAACTTCCGTGTACTCTTTAAAACTTTTTGATTTTGCCATTTTTTGATAAAAAGATTGCTCATATTTTTTCCGCTACTCTCATTTTTGCACTTCTTGCCCGTGGGTTTATTTTTATTTCTACCGTAGTGGGAAGCATTGCTTTTTTTGTTATTATTTTAAAAGGGCGTTCGATGTTTCCATAAAAATCTTTGATAACCTCCCCTTCCAAATTTCCGGTTTTAAAAAAGTTTTTAACTAACCGATCTTCTAAAGAATGATAAGCGATCACCACAAATCTTCCCCCTGGTTTTAGAACTTCTTTAGCAGATTCCAGAAAAATTTTTAAGGCACCGATTTCATCATTCACTTCAATCCGTATTGCCTGAAAAACCTGAGCCAGATAGCGGTTTCTGCTCCCGCGAATTAATGGCCCCAGCACCTGCAAAAAATCATTGATTGTTTTAATGGGTTTTTTATTTCGTTCATCTACAATTGCATTGGCCAGTGTTTTTGCGTTTCGAACTTCGCCATAGAGACTGAAAACATTCTGCAATTCCTTTGAATCGTAATTGTTCAAAATTTTTGCAGCAGTAATGTCTCCTTGCTGATTCATTCGCATGTCAAGTTCAGCATCAAAACGAAAAGAGAATCCTCGTTCTGCCTGATTCAACTGGTAAGAAGAAACGCCCAGATCAGCTAAAATACCGTCCACTTGCACTACGCCATTCAGTTTCAGGAACCGCTTTAGGTATTTAAAATTGTGATGAATAAAAGTGAAGCGTTCATTCTCAGATACATTCGGCAACACGTCCTCATCTTGATCAAAACCATAAAGATGCCCTTTAGCACCTAGTTTTTGTAAAATCAATTTGGAATGCCCTCCTCCCCCATAAGTCGCATCTACATAAATTCCATTTTCTTTAATCTGTAAAGCATCGATACTTTCCTGGAGTAAAACAGGGTCGTGATAACTCATTTTCCTGGTTTTTCGGATGCCATCATTCAGTGTCTGGATTATCTAAATCGATATCCCCCATCACCTCTTCTGCCAAATCAGAGAAACTTTCAGGTTCAGCTTCCATCAAGTTGTCGTATTTCTCTTTTGCCCAAATTTCGATTCGATCATCGATCGCAAAAAGGATTGCCTCTTTTCCGATCCCTGCATATTCCAACAAGCGTTTCGATAATAAAACCCGGTCAGAACTATCCGGTGTTAATTGAGTTGCACCTTTGTAAAAGTAGCGAACAAATTCTCTGTTTTTTCGCACATACTGGTTCAACTTTTTGACCTTTGCACTTAGCACATCCCAAACACTTTTTGGGTACATCATCAAACATTTTTCAACTCCTCTGTTGATTACGAACGTATGCGCCCCTTCTGTATCCAACTGCTTAACAAGCGAAGTTGGCAATCGCATCCGTCCTTTAGCATCAATTTTACACTCAAATTCTCCTAGTAATTGTGGCATTTTTCCCTTTTAGCAATACTAATTATTTCAAAGGTATAATATTTTCCCACAAATTACCACTTTTCACCACCAGAAAAGCAAAAAAAGTTTTCCACATTTTCCCACTTTTAGATCAAAATGCCGAAAATCCTGAAAAATTGTCTGTATTTATTGAGATTTTTGAACACATTTTTTACTCTTTCAATTCGATTTGGCGTATTTTTTAACTAAAATATTTATTGTTCTTTTTTATAATTGCTCGTAAAACTTTTCAATTTCATCTGGATAACTCCCTTGACTGCCTCACTCACGATACTGGAATTCATCTTTGAAGTGCCTTCAACCCTGTCTGTAAAAGTTATTGGAATTTCAACAACCTTAAAGCCAGAGGTATATGCTGCAAATTTCATTTCGATCTGGAACGCATAACCCACAAAACGAATTTTATCCAAATCAATCGTTTCCAATACCTTTTTGGAATAACAAACAAATCCTGCAGTTTGATCTTTGACAGGCATCCAATTTATCATTCGGGCAAACAAAGAACCTCCACGAGAAATGATGATCCTTCCCAAAGGCCAATTTTCCAATTTGCCACCCTTTACATAACGGGAACCTACTGCCATATCTGCACCGTCTTTTGTACAGGTTTCAAGTAGTCGGATAAGATCCTTTGGGTTATGAGAAAAATCAGCATCCATTTCAAAAATGTAATCGTAGCCATTTTTTAAGGCCCATTTGAAACCAAGTATATAAGCTGTGCCCAGCCCTAGTTTTCCTTCGCGCTCCAAGATAAAGAGGGAACTTGGATATAAATTTTGAAGATCCTTTACGATTTCGGCTGTACCATCAGGAGAGTTATCATCCACAATCAATATGTGAAATGGTCTTTCTAAAGAAAAAACTGCTTCAATGATTTTTGCAATGTTTTCTTTCTCATTGTACGTAGGGATAATTACTAGATTCTTAGCCAATATTGCTTTGTTGGATTTTTTACTTAAAGGGCAAATATATAGATATTATTTTTTAAAAACATTAGTACGTTTAAAAATGTAACGTTGTTTTGACGGCATTTTACTTTACTACAAATACAAACGATAAAAGATCAATGGAATTTATAAGATTGCAAATAAATATGCTTTTAAATGTAAAAGGCTTTCCGATTGATTTCATCAAAAAGCCTTTGTTATTTTTTAAAGATTAATTTATTCAAAACTCAGGAAATCTTTGAGGATCAACTTCATGCATCATCGTATAAATTACATCGAAAACATCTTCAGCATTGGGTTTTGAAAAATAATCTCCATCAGATCCATAAGGTGACCTGTGTTCTTTGGCAGTCAAAGTTTTTGGTTGCGAATCCAAATACAAGTACCCGTTTTGAGTTTCTAATACCTCTTTCATCATAAATCCGGTAGCCCCTCCTGGTACATCTTCATCCATGAATACAATTCGATTCGTCTTTTTAAGTGATTCCACAATCTGGTGTTCTAAATCAAAAGGTAATAAAGTTTGTACATCAATCAATTCGACAGAAATATTGTGTTTTTCCAAAAGTTGGATGCCTTCCTCTGCTACTCTAACACAACTACCGTAAGTAACCAAAGTCACGTCAGTTCCTTCGTTTAGCGTTTCCGGTACTCCAAGAGGAATGGTGTATTCACCCAAATTGTCAGGCATCAATTCTTTTATACGATACCCATTCAAACATTCAATAACAACCGCTGGATCGTCGGACTGCAATAAAGTATTATAAAATCCAACGGCCTGGGTCATATTTCGAGGTACGCAAATATACATTCCACGAAGTGAATGGATGAGTACTCCCATCGGAGAACCAGCATGCCAAATCCCTTCAAGTCGATGTCCTCTGGTACGAATAATTGCTGGAGCTTGCTGAGTACCGTTTGATCGATAACGCAATGTCGCCAAATCATCGGTCAAAGGTTCCAACCCATAGATCAAATAATCGAGATATTGAATTTCGGCAATTGGTCGCAGGCCACGCATTGCCATTCCAATTGCCTGGCCAATAATAGTCCACTCTCTAATTCCTGTGTCAAAAACCCTTTCGACTCCAAACTTTTCCTGTAACCCTGCAAATCCTTGATTAACTCCACCGATCTGTCCGACATCTTCTCCAAATGCGAAGAGCGCAGGATTCCTTTTTAAAGCTTTTTCAAAAAAAGTATTTAAAATTTGGTAACCATTCTTCTTGACTGAGTTTTCAGAATAAACTGGTGAAGCGATTGGTACTTTAAGTGCAGATTGCTCAGAGGGACTATACAAATGTGTGTGATATCGCTTGTGTCCTCTGACTTTTGATCTCGCCAACCATGCTTTTAATTCCTCTACAGCGCTTACCTTTTCCTGACCGATCTCAATCAACATCTGTCGTGCATTTTTGACTACTTCCGAAATCAATGGGTCGATCATTTTTTCCAATTGGTTTCGCACATCTACAACGATGGCTTTTTTTGTGCAACTTTGCTCTAAAGCTTGATAGATCGCCTGCAATTTTTCTTTATCGGATCTGACCTGTGACATATAATCCTCCCAGGCCTGATTTTTTGCTTCACGAACGTACTCTTTTGCACCTTCATTTATTTCGTCCAATTCTTTTTTGGTAGCCATTTTGGAGTCAATGATCCATTGTCGCATCATTTTTATACAATCATTATCACGTTCCCACTCCAGCCTTTCTTTTGATTTGTAGCGTTCGTGTGAACCTGATGTAGAATGACCTTGAGGCTGGGTTAGGTTTTTGATGTGAAAGACTGCGGGTATATGCGTATTTCTTACTTTTTCAATGCCATTTTCATACATTTTACAAAGTGCAGGGTAATCCCAACCTTCTACCTCATAAATATCAAGTCCTTCTTCTTTTTCGTTCACGCGAAAACCCTCTAAAATCTCCGAGATACTACCTTTTGTAGTTTGATATTTCTTAGGAACTGAAATCCCGAAACCATCATCCCAAACCGAAATTGCAAGTGGCACTTTTAAAACTCCAGCGGCATTAATCGTTTCCCAAAACACGCCTTCCGAAGTACTTGCATCACCAATTGTGCAGAAACAAACCTCGTTTCCATTATTGGAAAATGGTGTAGAATCACCTAAATCAGCACTCTCTTTGTATTTTTTTGAAGCGAATGCCAATCCAAGTCCTCTAGCCATCTGGCCACCCGTTGAAGAAATGTCTGAAGAGATATTGTAAGATTCGCGATGATTAGACCATTTGCCGTTTTCGTCAATAGAAGGAGTCGCAAAGTGGCTGTTCATTTGTCTTCCTCCGGAGAACGGATCATTTTCTGCATCAGCATACAGTTGAGCAAAATATTCTTCAACTGTACACAAACCAAGTGCAAAAATGAAAGTTTGGTCACGATAGTACCCCGAACGCCAATCTCCTTTTTTGAATGCCCTTGCCATGGCGACCTGCGGTACTTCTTTGCCATCACCCAAAATTCCAAATTTGGCTTTTCCGGTGAGCACTTCACGTCTCCCTAAGAGACTGGCTTCTCTACTGATGCAACAAGTCCAAAAATCATTCAAAACCTCTCTTACATACTGGTTATCAGCCCCTGCAAACTTTTCGATTTTTTCGTTAAAAACTGGATGGTCTGTCATTTATTCAATAATTAATTTGGATTAAATGGTAAGGTATAAGGGTGATTGATAAATCACAAAAAGAAGATAAAACACCTTGCTTTCGGACTGCAAAAATATAAAAAAAAATCTCAACAATAGGGTAACTTTCCCTTTTTATTTTAAATGTATTTATTGCATTTTTTACTATAAATTATCAAACGCATAAACGGCCTAAAAGTTAATAACTGGTATTTAAAAGACTGGTTGGTCATTCAAAATATTCATTTAAAATTAATGTCAAAGAAAATTAACTTACCAACTGAAGATTTAATCTGAGGATCAAATGCTATATTTTAAATGCACCAGCTAAGCTTGGTGTTAAATTTGCTCAATTTAATTATTGAAATAATTTAAAAGTAACATATCAGTCAAATTTATCTTTAACGTTATTTTAACTGCTGAAATACACAATTAAAGTTTTATTTTGACTATTATTTAGATAACTTTGTACACGATTAATTTATATTTAAATTACACTAATGATGAAAAAAATATTTTCTTTTTTTGTACTCTTGACGTTTTTTGGAGGTATTGCAATTGCTCAGACAGACACCCAATCTGAAACACCTGATCAAACGACGGGACCGGAAATGACTTTTGAAACTACTGAGATTGATTATGGTGAAATCGATCATGGGTCAGATCCACTTCGTGTTTTTAATTTTACTAATACCGGCAATGAACCCCTTCAGATCAAACATGCAAAAGGTAGCTGCGGATGTACTGTTCCAAAATGGCCAAAAGAGCCTATATTCCCTGGTGAAAGTGGTACTATTGAAGTTCGATATGATACGAAGCGACCTGGAAAGTTTACAAAACGTGTTACAATTACTACCAATGAAGGTGAAGGCGGAGAAGGAACTAAAAAGATTTTGACGATTAAAGGATTGGTTCATAAAAAAGCTGAAGAGCCTGCAGGTATTCCTGAAAGTTCTCCATCTATCCTTTCGCCAAATGGTCAATAAGGTACAGATCTATAAAATTTGGTAAATAAAAAAGCAGGTTTTGAATATTTCAAAACCTGCTTTTTTATGTTGGTTTTCTAATTTTTCACTTCGAATAGTTTTCAACACCTTGCAAAGAAAACCCTTGCAAGAAAGCAAGGGTCTCTAACCCAAACAAATAAACACAAAAACTACTTTTAAATAATTTTGCTTTTACAATAATAACTTCTTTTTGGTTTCTAACCAATAGATCAGCAAAATTTCTGTGACATCAAATATTTTTATAATATAATCAC
>JANQFJ010000135.1 GCA_028277915.1 Saprospiraceae bacterium | reverse complement strand
CCAGCCTACATCAGGGTCTTGTGTTTCAAAGATTTTTTGTCCCCAGCGATTGTAAATTTCCATTTGGTATGCGGCTCCTTCGCTAAAAACAATGACCGGTTTAAACTCTTTGTTGATCCCATCGGGAGCGAAAGCATTTGGGCTGTGTATTTTAGAAAGTTGTTCCACACAAACCGTATTAGACCTGGATTCAATGGGTTCTATGGTTCCATCAGGTAATTCCATGTCCACATTTGCAACGACATAATAACAAACATTGGCTTCTGCTTCATTCGATACATCCACTTTGTCTGTGTACTGTCTCATCCCGGCACTCACTGTTTCTAAATAAGTTTCATTGCCTTCTACGATTCTGAAAACGTCATAGCTTAATACCATTCCTTCTTTCATGTCAAACGCTGTCCAAGAAATCGTATTGGTCAAATCATCGTTGGGAATTCCCGTTAGGAAAATCGTTGATCCCTCATTCGAAATAAAAACACCATCGCAGTCATCAATGGTTTCGATGTGAAATATCAATTTGTTTTGAATTGGATCAAAACTGTTCAGTGTTCTGGCATTTTCTACATTCAAAGGAAATGAGGGTTGGAATGATTCAATATTGTTACCGCTACCATCTACAAAAGATCCCAAAAAATTCACTGTTTTGATTTCAGCATCGCTATTCCAGAGCCAGGTCATTTCCACTTTATTCGCAGCCGATACGCTTACATTTTTTAAAAATAATTCCCTCACCGGCTCTACAATATCCAGGTCAAGACAATGTTCATTGGAAAATGATACTTCGCCAGTATTGGTTTCAACAGCTTTTATAAAAAAACAATACGTATCCCCGTCATTGGTATCTGTAAAAACATAGCTGGAATCCGCATTCGTCAATGTTTCTAAAATGGTAGCTGCGCTGCCGTTGACACTGTACCAAAGCTCTTGGGATTCAATCCCTTGTTGCCAGTTTTTATACAAATTCCAATTCAATAAAATGGTGCGTTCACATTCATCCACGACATCATCAATGTAGATGGTGAAATGAGGCAAATCGAAGACGCTGGTGTTGCCACACTGGTCTGTAGCAATAACATAGTAGGATTCTGATTTTTGATTTGGAAATGCTTCCGTATCCACGTATGAGTTGAAGAGAGAAGAAACAGTATCGATGGGCAGCACTCCCTGAGGAGTAGTCCGATAAATAATATAATGAGAAACTTCGGGAGATGAGCTTGCCTGCCAGTTGATCTCAACATTTCCGCCGCTAACCGAAACGCTAGTAATTCTGGGTATCCCCGGAGGTTCGTTGTTTAAGGTATCCGAACTCAAAACTGTTTCTCCTGGACAATCAAAATCACTCGTCATATAATAATAAAAAGTCTCTCCGGTTGGATTGTTGTGATAAAAGTCGGTTTGGTTTTGATTGATTATAGAAGTCAGCAGTTGATAGGGACCATCCACAGAAGTACTAAAATAGATTTCATAAGCATTGAACGGGCCACAGTTGTTATTTGGTAGTTGCCAAACGAGGGTATCGTTGACAACACATTGAAAGTTAGGTGGAAAAATTTGTGCTTTTGACGAATAGATAGTCAGTACAAAAAAGATAGAAAAAATTATCCTACGAAACCTAAAAACGGTTCGTTGGTTTTGATTCTTTTTGCTGCCAAAATGCTCTCTTTTTAGAAATAAATTCATCACTATTCGTTCAAGCTTGCTTTAAATTTTTGTTCCAGCGTTTCCATTGGATATACACCTACTAATTCGTATTCCAATATGATATCATCAATAATCTTTTTATAATAAACTAACCCCATCCCTTTGGCGTAGCGTTCAACACCCTCATATTCTTTTTCAAAATATCCATTGTTAAAGTCATCAATCAATTCCTTCAGCTGGAATTCAATGCAATCGTATATTTTGCCTTTGTAAGTATATTTTGATTCGCCAATATAACGTCTGTTGCGGATCAGTGTTGTCATAATCAGCGGATTCTCGCTAAAAGTCCATTTTAGTTTTTGTAAAAAAATGCTGTTCGAATCTTTTACTTCAAACGGGAATGTATTCCCAAATTCAATTTCTGCCGGTACCTGAAACTGCTGTCCCAAGCTATCATAAGTAAAAAGCACGTAATCCCTTTGAATGGTACCGTTTTGCACCACTTCTTCGCTCGAAAACTGACTGACTTCAAAATTCCGATTAAAATGGTTTCCAGTAAAATAGGTTGCGGTGTCAGTTTCGTGCGTTTCAAAATACCAATACTCCGCACCAAGCGAATCATTGTTGATGGCCCGGTATTCATAAACCATAGGGGTTTTGAGCTCTTCAAGCGGGTAATAAAATGCTCGAACATTTCTTTTACCTTCCTCTTCAGCACATGAAAATAGAAATACTAAAAACCCAAAAAAACAAATCTGTTTGATGTATTTCATTTAAAAACTTTTTTCATAAAATCAGCTGTACCGTTTAAGAAGTTAAATCTTTCTGAAAAAACTTATGACAAAAAAAGCCTGTTATTATTTCATGTATTTCGGCCTTGAAGTGTCATAATGTCGCATTTTTATACTCCAAACTCCCTTGGTACAAAATGTGTTCACCTCATTTACGTTTCAAAGAAACTAGACGTAAGGTATTTTCACCTCAAAAATAAAAGCAAAGATTCGTTTGAGCAGCTTTTTGAGCTCTTTTTAAATTAATCTCTTCAACTCTCTTGTTTTTGGACACAACATCTAGCTATTTAAAACGTATCTTTGTTAACTACATTTGACTACACTCTTAATCAAAATATTATGTTAGATTTTATCACTAAATCGTTTGGAAAAATATTCGGGACCAAGTATGACCGTGATGTTGCAAAATATACTCCTATCGTACAGGAAATTAACGAAGAGTTTGAAAGACTCAAAGCGCTTAGCAATGATGAGTTACGGAATAAAACAATGCAATTTCGAGAGAGAATCAAAGAACACCTTAGTGGTATCGATGCTGATATCAAATCAATAAACGAAGAAGCGTTAAACGAAGAAGATTTTGCGAGAAAGGAAGATCTTTTTAACGAAATAGACAAACTCAAAGAAGACCGGGACAAACACCTGGAAGATATCTTGAATGAAATTCTTCCGGAAGCTTTTGCTGTTGTAAAAGAAACCTCAAGACGGTTTATGGAAAACCAAACTCTGACCGTTACTGCTACTGACCATGACCGAGATTTGGCAGCCAACAAGTCTTATCTAAATATTGAAGGAGATAAAGCACTTTGGCAAAACAGTTGGGTAGCAGCCGGTGGTGATATTACCTGGAATATGGTACATTATGATGTGCAGTTGATTGGAGGGATGGTACTACACGATGGTAAAATTGCAGAAATGGCAACTGGTGAGGGTAAAACTTTGGTTGCTACTTTGCCAGCTTATCTCAATGGTTTATCCGGCTTGGGTGTTCATGTGATCACTGTAAACGACTACCTCGCTCGCCGTGACTGTGAATGGATAGGTCCGATTATGGAGTTTCTTTTCCTGACCATTGACTGTATCGATAAATATCGGCCGCACTCTGAAGAAAGAATTCGGGCGTATAACTGTGATATTACCTATGGAACCAACAATGAGTTTGGTTTTGATTATTTGAGGGACAATATGGTGCGTTCTACTGATGAAATCGTTCAGGGAAAACATCATTTTGCAATGATCGATGAAGTGGATTCCGTTTTGGTTGATGATGCTCGTACCCCTTTGATCATATCTGGTCCAATCCCGAAAGGAGATGAAACTCAGGAGTATTTGGCATTAAAACCACAAGTGGAAAAATTGTTGGCCGCACAGCGAAAATTGGCTACGGAATATTTAGCTGAAGCTAAAAAATTATATAAAGATGGCATTGTTGGAGTGAATGAAGGAGAGGCTGGGCTGGCCTTATTCCGAGCCCACAGAGCTCTTCCAAAATATCGTCCGTTGATCAAATTTTTGAGTGAAGAGGGAGTGAAGGTTTTACTACAAAAAACTGAAAATTTCTATATGCAGGAGCAATCCAAAAACATGCATATAGCTGATGAACCTTTGTTTTTTACTATTGAAGAAAAGACAAGAAGTGTTGAGCTTACTGAAAAAGGATCTGAATATTTAGCCCGAGGTGAAGAAGATCACAATTTTTTCATTATGCCGGATATTGCCACTGAAATGCATGAAATTGATGTTAAAGAATCAACAACTGCCGAAGAAAAAGCCGAAGCTCGTGAGAAGCTCATCCAGGATTTCTCAATCAAATCTAAGCGCCTGCATTCAGTCAACCAATTGCTTAAAGCTTATACCCTTTTTGAAAAGGACGAAGAATATGTCGTCATGGACGCACAGGTCAAGATTGTTGATGAGCAAACCGGTCGTATGATGGAAGGTCGTCGATACTCTGATGGACTGCATCAGGCATTGGAAGCAAAAGAAAATGTAAAAGTTGGAGATATTACTCAAACTTACGCGACCATCACTCTCCAAAATTATTTCAGAATGTTTCACAAACTTTCGGGTATGACTGGTACTGCCGAAACAGAAGCCGGTGAGTTTTGGGAAATCTATAAACTGGATGTTGTCGTTATTCCAACCAATCGCCCCATTGCCCGTGATGACCAGGAAGACTTGGTCTTTAAAACTGCCAGAGAAAAATTCAATGCTGTTATCGATGAAATTGTAACACTGAGTAAGGCAGGGCGGCCGATCCTTGTGGGAACCACCTCTGTTG
>JANQFJ010000034.1 GCA_028277915.1 Saprospiraceae bacterium | reverse complement strand
AGTCGAAAAGAATTTAGCTATGACAATTTCAAGCGAACTTTCCAGATTCCTGAATCTGTGGACGCTACTAATATCAAGGCTTATTTCAAAAACGGAATTTTAGAAATCACGCTCGCTAAAAAAGAAGAAGCCAAAGAGCTTCCTCCCAGAGCGATTGAAATAAAATAATCACTCAATATATATTTTCATTTCATCAGGGTAGCTTCGGCTACCCACCTTTTAAATCCATTTTAAAATCAAAGCATAAAAAATATTAAATCATGAACTTAATAAAATTTAATCCATTTAGTCCAAGCAGAAGTTTTTTCAGTGACTTTGCTGATGACTTTTTCAATACAGATATTTCGAACTTTATTGGTTCGGATTTCGTCGCTAGCAACCCTTCAGTGAATGTTATCGAATCAGATGATAATTTCAAAATTGATGTTGCTGCTCCTGGTTTGGACAAAAATGATTTCAATTTGAGTATTGAAAAAGATTATTTGATCATTGAATCTTCAAAAAAGGAAGAAAAAGAAGTGAAAGAAGAAAAATTTACCAGACGCGAGTTCAATTATGCTTCTTTCAAAAGAAGTTTTTACTTGCCAGAAAATGTTGATACAAACAAAATTGCTGCAAAATATGAAAACGGCGTTTTGAATATCACTTTACCAAAAGTGGAAGAAGCGAAAATAGAAACTTCGCGCACAATCAAGATCTCGTAAGATCAACAATAGGTTAGTTAAATTAAAGGGTTTTAGGTGTTTATGGCCGGGGCGAAATGTCTCGGCCATTCTCTTTCACAAAAAAGGCAGTGAACTTAGAGTTTCACTGCCTTTTTTAAATATAAAGATTTATTATTTTTTCTTCACTTTTATTTTAGTTCCAGCTTTTATTACCTGAGTGGGTTTCATATCATTTAACATCAGTATATCGCCTATATTGACTTTATATTTTTCAGCAACGTCGTACAATGATTCACCTCGGCGAATTTTGTGGTAGACAAACCGCTTATCGCGTTTAAGCCATTTTTTTGATTTTGTAAACTTGGAAAAGACGATTTCATAATTAAATGCGATTGGCTGTAAAACAGGCAACTGTTTTGTGGTATCCGTTTCTGGAGAAATGGAATAAGCTTCGATTTGTTCAACCGGTTGAGTGGGTTTTGGAGGTTTGAGTGCCAAATATATTTTAAGTTGTTGCCCTTTCCGTAATTGCCTGGAAGTCAGTCGATTCCAAAGCATTATGTCTTGTTCTTCACAGTTAAATGCTTTTGCTAATTCATTCAAACTATCTTCTTTTTTGACAATATAATAATCCAATCTGGCATTTAAGGTCTTATCCTTTTTTGTCCTTGGCGCATGAATACTTCCACCAATTGTAGCTATACTTTTATCATCATCAGGCTTCTTAAAATGATCTAAAAATGCCCCCATTTTCGACATTGGCAAAACAAGACTGTAACCTCTTCGACTAGAAGGGATATAATTTCTTTTGTAGGCCGGGTTGAGAATTTCAATTATATAAATCGGGACATCAGTAATTTCCGAAATCTCATTAAAAGTAATCCCTGTATAAACCGTTGTAGATTCTGTGAGCTGTAACTCAACATCTGGAAAAAGCGGAACTAAACCGTGCTCACTATAGAAATTTGCTATATAAGTCGCTGCAATATACGCGGAGACATAATTGCGAGTCTCACGAGGCAAATATCTCCTGATTTTCCAAAAGTTTTTACTTCTACCGCGCTTAATGGCACGATTGACCCTTCCGGGGCCTCCATTGTAGCCAGCCAAAGCAAGTTCCCAGTCTCCATATTTTTGGTATAATCTTTTTAAAAATTTAATGGCCGCCAAGGTGGATTTTTTAGGATCTCTTCTCAAATCAACATAGCGGTTTTGAGTCAGACCATATTCCCTCCCAGTAGTTGGCATAAATTGCCACAAACCTACTGCACCGGATCTTGATCGTGCTTTTGGATTCAGTGCAGATTCAGTGATCGAGAGGAATTTAAGATCTTTAGGCATCTCATTTTCAGATAACAATTTTTCGAATAGCGGAAAATACATTGCCATGCGACCTAACATAGCCTCTGTCTTATCTCTTTTTAAAACAGTGTAAGTTTTAACATAACTTTTTACAACAGCATCAAGGCGAGGTGCTACCACTTTATTGACAATTAGGTTAAGTCGCTCACGTAAGTCATCATCTGAATATTTGTGAATTTCAGAAGGAGCAACTTCAGGTTCCTGGTACTGAGCCTGCAATCCTGAATAGATAAAAGACAACACAAATAAAAAAGCAAGTATAGTTCTCATTTATACCAAATTGTATGGGTTATCCCGAAAATTTGTGCAAAAACTACAATTATAAGTATTCGATCCGAAAAACACACAGTTCAATTTGAATTTAATTGGTCAATATTGATTATTTAACATCTCTTAACCAATGATAATAAATTGAACCTAAGTGTTTTACAACGCTCTGTATACTCCAACAACTATTATTCCATAAGGAATTCTAACTTATTGGCATGCTATCGAATACTTAAACTAATTACTTTGTTACGGCCTTTGAATTTCAATTAACTGATCTTAGGCAAAATTAAATAACTACCCTCAGCAGTAGGAGGGATGATGCCTCGCTTGTAGCTCGGATTTAATTTTTTAATAATATTAAGCGAATATCCCGTTTCCTTTGCTATTTGCTCAAATGACTTGCGCTTGTACACTTTTACAGCTTTGGTCAGTTGCAAATTATAATCAGGATACGCCGGATGCAAATCATGAAAAATATAATTGTCCATAACGTATGCTGCTGCAATAAATCGGGAAATATACTTTTGGGTTTCCTTTGGGAGGAACTTTCGCAATTTCCAAAAATCCCTTGAGTCCCCCTTTTTAATTGCCTTTTCAACGCAACCTTCACCACAATTATATGCTGCCACCGTCAAAGTCCAATCATTAAATCGTTTATGCAAAGCTTTCAAATAAAGCATGGCAGCTTCTGTTGATTTATGTGGATCATACCTCTCATCTACAAAATTATCAATCTTAAGTCCATACCTTCTAGCTGTTGCAGGCATAAATTGCCATAACCCAGCTGCTCCCACTGGCGAAATAGCCTTTGGGTCCAATAAAGACTCAATAACCGACATGTATTTCAAATCTTCAGGCAAGCCATGTTTCTCCAATTTTTCATGAAAAATTGGAAAATAAATCGTTGATCGGCCAAGAATAACCTCGGCACTACGCCTTCCTTTTACTGTATAATCTTTAATAGATCGCTTGATGTCAGCATTCCATTTTACAGTAACCGGACAGTTTTGATCTTCAAGTCGGCTAAGAATTTCTTCTTTGGAATAAATCGGTACTTTTTTAGGAGTTTCTTTTTTTGCTTCGCTTTTTTCCTTGTCTTTCTTAATCTCTGCTTCTGGATTGACAGCATTTGTAAAACTAAAAAAAACAAAGCATAATGACATTAAAATGCCAAGTATTGGTTTCGTTTTCATGGGATAAGATTCTAACTTTCGGTTAATCGAATAAGATCCTGTTCCTATTGTTGTTGAGTATAAAAATCAGTAATACCTTGAGGAGATGGTGTGATTGGAATTCTTAATTGGATTTTTCAGAAAGCATGAACAATAACACAATCATCATTCCAAAAAGTTCCCAAATGTTCTAAAAAACGAGAAAATCTTATTCTCTTCGAACTTATTAGCCATCAATTGCATACCAAAAGGCATCCCGTTTTGGAGATTTCCAGCAGGCACACAAATCGCCGGAATCCCCGTCATATTTGCTTGAACTGTAAAAATATCCGCTAAATATACCTCTACAGGATTATCTTTTTTCTCTCCGATATTCCACGGTGGAACTGGAGAAGCCGGCATTATAATAAAATCGTAATCTTTAAAAATTTGCAGGGTCTTCTCATAAATCAATCGCCTAACTTCCTGCGCTTTTGCATAATATTCATCATAATAACCAGAACTCAATACAAAATTGCCCAACATAATTCGGCGCTTGGCTTCTTCATTAAAGCCTTCCGTTCGGGATTTATTGTATAATTCATTCAAATTTTGAGCAGTTTGGTTGCGAAAGCCAAATCGAACCCCATCATAACGGGAAAGGTTTGAAGCAGCTTCCGCAGTCGTCAAGACATAATATGCCGGAACAATGTAATCCAACAATCCAAAATCTAAAGGCTCAACACTATGTCCTTTTGAATTAAGTTTTTCCAAAACCTCCTTTCCCTTGGACCTTATCGAATCATCCAGCATTTCATGTCCAAAAGCAGCAGGGAAGTAAGCTATTTTGGCTTTTCTTTTGAAGGGAATATTTAATGTAAAATTTTCTGCATTTCTCTGGCTAACTGTACAATCAAATTCATCTTTCCCGGCTATGCATTCCAACAATAAAGCGGCATCTTCAACACTATGTGTTAGAGTTCCGATTTGGTCAAATGAAGAAGCATATGCCAATAACCCATACCTTGAGATCCGTCCATAAGTAGGCTTAAACCCCACAACACCGCAAAATGACGCCGGCTGCCTCACAGAACCGCCCGTATCTGATCCCAGCGATGCCAAACAAGTATCCGCCTGAACCGAAACTGCTGAACCACCGGAAGAACCACCGGGGATTTTTGTGGGATCAGCTGCGTTTTTGGCAGGTCCATAAATTGAGTTTTCGTTTGTAGATCCCATGCCAAACTGATCACAGTTTACCCTTCCGATTATGATACCATCTTCGTTTAGGATTCGTTCGATGACTGTTGCTGAATACACTGCTTGAAATCCTTCTAAAATCTTTGAGGCGCCGGTTACTTGATGTCCTTTATAACAAATCACATCTTTGATGGAAATCACCATCCCGAATAATTTGCCAACAGAGTCCGGATTTTTTCGATACTTTTTATCTAACAACTCAGCTCTTTCAATTGCTTCTTTTTTAAATACTTCAACATAAGCATTGAGCTCATTAGTGGCTTTTATTCTGGATAAATAATATTCTACAATTGCTTTGCAATTGGTTATTCCTGCATCGATTTCTGCACGAACTTCTTGTAGGGATTTATACTTCGTCATGGTTGAAGCAATGAAATTCAGGCAAGCTTTTCTATGAGTGAAGTAATATTTATTGATTCTTGCTCACCAGAGTTCATATTTTTTAAAGTAACTAACCCTTGCTCCATCTCATTGCTACCGATCAGCGCCACAAAAGGAGATTTGCGAGCATTTGCGTACTTCATTTGTTTGTTGATTTTTGCTGGTTCGGGATAGAGTTCAGCGTTAATTCCCACTTCACGAACTTTATTTAAACAGTTAAAAGCAAATTGGTGAGCATCATCATCAAAGGCAATGAAAAGTATTTTTAAATTTTGAGAGGCTTCTGCTGGAAATAAATCCAACTCCTCCATCACATCGTAAATTCGATCTGCCCCGAAAGAAACACCAACTCCAGAGACTGCTTTCAAGCCGAAAACTCCGGTCAAATCATCATATCGACCGCCGCCACCAACACTTCCAATTTTTACATTTTTTGCAATGACTTCAATGATACAGCCAGTGTAATAATTCAAACCGCGAGCTAGTGTTATATCAAATATTACTTCATTTGTTGCCTCTTTCAAATCAAAATATCGGTGAAATGCTTCCAATTCTTCAATGCCTGTCAATCCTGTTTCGCTGTTTTTAAGGCGTTCTTTTAAAGTAGACAACTCAGTGATACCAAGCATTTCAATCACTTTTTCGATGGCTTCATCTGAAATTCCTCTTTTTTTCATTTCGCTTTTAACCCCTTCAAGTCCGATTTTGTCCAACTTGTCTATTGAAATGGTCATGTCCATGAAATGATCGCCAATCCCAGCTGCTTCAGCCATCCCTGCAAGGACTTTTCGATTATTTATTTTTATCAATACGTCGATTCCCAGATTTGCAAAAACCTCATCGTAAATTTGTACCAACTCTGCTTCGTACATCAAAGAATTTGAACCCACAACATCTACATCACACTGATAAAACTCCCGGTAACGTCCTTTTTGTGGACGATCCGCTCGCCAAACCGGCTGGATTTGATACCTTTTAAAAGGAAAAGTAATATCATTTTGATGCATAACCACAAACCGTGCAAATGGTACAGTAAGGTCATAGCGCAACCCCTTATCAGAAATCGAAGGAATCAGCTTGCTGGAATTTCGTTCATTTAAAGCGATTTCATCCGCCTTTTTCAAATAATCCCCATTATTAAGCACTTTGAAAAGTAGCCGGTCTCCTTCTTCACCGTATTTTCCGGTCAATGTTGACAGATTTTCCATCGTTGGCGTTTCAATCGGCTGATAACCAAATTTGACAAAAACATTTCGGATCATATCAAATATGAAATTCCTTTTTCCAACTACTTCAGGGCCAAAATCACGCATTCCTTTAGGGATACTGGGTTTCATTAATGTTTAATATTTAGTTTGAAAAGACAGCTTGTGAGTTTTAAGCTTTTTAGAGTGTTGATTTAAACTGATTCAAGAATCGAACATCATTTTCAAATAACAAACGAATATCACTTATACGGTAAAGCAACATCGCTTGTCTTTCGATTCCCATTCCAAAGGCAAAACCGGTGTAACGATCAGGATCAATGCCACAATTTGAAAGTACCGCCGGATCGACCATCCCACAACCCAAAACTTCCAACCAACCGGTTCCTTTTGTAATACGGTAATCAGTCTCATCCTTCAGTCCCCAATAAACGTCCATTTCAGCGCTCGGTTCTGTAAAAGGGAAATAAGATGGACGCAACCGAATCTTTGTATCAGGTCCGTACATTTCCTGGGCGAAGTAAAGCAATGTTTGTTTCATGTCAGCGAAAGAAACATTTTCATCAATATACAAACCTTCCACCTGGTGAAACTGGCAATGCGACCGTGCTGACACCGTTTCGTTCCGATAAACACGACCAGGAGCAATAATGCGGATTGGTGGTTTCTGGCTGGTCATCACACGGGCCTGAACCGATGATGTATGTGTACGCAAAAGCATCTCTGCGCTATTCATCAGGTAAAACGTATCCTGCATGTCGCGGGCCGGATGATCCTCTGGAGTATTCATCGCAGTGAAATTGTGCCAATCATCTTCGATCTCACGATCCTCTGCTACCACGAATCCTATTCGTGTAAAAATATCAATTATGCGATTCATTGTCGTAGAAATAGGATGACGTGAACCTAAAGCAACAGGTTCTCCTGGAGCTGTCAGGTCAATCTGCCTGGCTTCAGTATTTTCACTTTCAGCTTCGATCGTCTCCTTCAAAGTTTTGAATTTGGTCTCTGCAGATTGCTTTACGGTATTGACCAATTGGCCAAATTCTTTTTTTAATTCATTTGGAATATGACGTATTTCACCAAAAAGGGGTTTTATTACGTTTTTCGAGCCAACATATTTAATACGAAATTGCTCTACTTCCTCCTGCGATTTAGGTACAGCGCTCTCGATATCTTCCAAAACTTTTTTTACTTTATCAAAAATTTCAACTGACATTTTAATTTGCTTTAAAGCTGCTTGCAATATTGAGGCACAAAGGTAATATATTACAGCGATTTTTGCTATTGATCCTTATCTTTCAAAATGGGATTTTAAACAATAGTTGCAAAACGCATACGTTTCAATTTTAGTTTCAACTATGAATAATACCTAAAAAGAGTTTGAAGGATAATTTTAACATTTTTGCTTACCTGCAACCAATTCTCAAACAGGAAGATGGCATATTGAAAATAAAAGAATTTTACTAAAAAATTCTTAAAGCAGGGACAGTACCTTTACATTTGCTCTAATTTTTTTTCTCAGTTAAACAGGAGTGTTGAACAACATGCGAATATTGCTATTTTAAAGTAAAAATTTAGCAATTTTGCAGGGTCTTAAAAAATGGAGTTTATAAAAAGAATCAATCGACAGCAGTTTGCTTTTTTGTTCTGTTGTTTACTGCTTATAGCTTTGATCTATTCAAAGTTTATGATCTCCGTTTCTATGATCGCTCTTCTTGTAATCAGCGTTTTTCACCTTGATTTCAACAAAAGTTTTCCTTTAGGATTTAATCCTTCCTTGAAATCAAATTTTTTAAATCTATTTTCTAATAAAGCTTATCTGGCTTGTTCTATTTTTTTCTTTATCGTTCTGATTAGCGGACTCTGGTCAGAAGACACTCCTTATTGGTTGGAACGACTTCGCATCAAACTTCCATTTTTGCTGATGCCTTTTGCTATCATTAGTATTCCTCCATTTTCGGAAAGACAATACATGAGTTTGTTTTATTTTTTGGTAATCCTGATGTTTTTCAGCTCGTTGATTGTTGGTGTAAATTATCTGCTCCATTTTGAAACGATAACAGAAACTATAAAAAGAGGAAAATCAATCCCCACACCCATGCACCACATTAGGTATAGCTTGGTGTTGGCTTTCAGTATTTTGGCCGGTATAGTGCTGTGGTGGAAAAAGTTTTATCTAAAATATAAATGGGAGAGGTACATCATTGGATTCACCACACTTTTTTTATTTTATTTTATTCATGTACTTTCGGTCAGGAGTGGTCTTTTTGTAATATATCTTTCTTTACTATTTTTCAGCATTCGATATATTTATTTGACCAGAAGGTATAAACTGGGCATTGCTACCATTTTAGTATTGATCGTTTTACCTCTCATTGCTTACAAAACGATTAAAAGTTTCAAAGCCAAAATAGATTATGCACAAATGGATATGCAAATGTACAACCAGGGACAAGGAAAGGATTATTCTGATGCAGAGCGAATAATTTCTTATAAAGCAGGAATAAAAATCGGTAATAAAAACCCTCTTTTTGGTGTAGGAGCTGGAGATTTGAAAAAGGAGGTCCAATCATATTACGAAGAACAGTTTATCGATATTTCAGCTCCCAAAATGCCACACAACCAACTTATTTCAACATATGCAGGTACAGGGCTAATCGGCTTGATCGTTTTTTGTTTTGCATTCTTTTATCCACTTTGGTATCGCAACAATTACAAAGAGGCACTTTTTGCTTCACTACATCTGATCGTATTTTTCTCATTTATGGTCGAAAACACTATAGAAACATCCATTGGAGTAGCTTTTTATTCATTCTTTTTGTTGATTGGATTGAACTATCTTTCCAGAAAGGAAAACGAATTGAGTGTATAAATTTAGATCAATACAAAGACCGTGTTGGAAAAACATTTTTCAAATAATACCCTACTACAAAACCAAATACAAATCCTCCAATATGCGCCCACCAGGCGACTCCTCCACCTCCAACGTTTTGTTCTCCTACTGACGAAATCCCGTTAATGGTCTGCTGAATAATCCAGATACCCAGAAATATAAACGCTGGAATATTGATAAACATAAATAAAAAGAAAGTTTTTATTTGGGACCGAGGAAACATGACCAGATAAGCTCCCAATACAGCTGAAATTGCACCACTAGCACCCACTGTCGGAATATAACTCTGGGTATTAAAAAATATGTGCGCTAACGATGCGGCAACCCCGCCAAAAAGATAGAATAATAGAAAATTGAAGTTTCCAATCGTAGCTTCAATGTTATCTGCAAAAATCCATAGAAACAACATATTCCAAAGGAGATGCATCCAGCCTCCGTGCAGAAACATGCTGGTAATAAGCGTGTAAAAGCCATACCCACTCATGATTTCGGTTGGCACTGCCGCATATTCCATAAGATAAGTATCTGACGTAATTTGCATCAGAAAAATCACTACATTCAAAGCTATAAATCCATAACTGAACAAAGGATAACTTCCACCTTTGACCTGATCGTCGCCAATCGGAAAAAACATAAATCCCGGGTTTCTGATAAATAAGTCTTTTCTCTTTGGAAAATTGTTTTATAAATTTTCAAAGAGAAAAGCGGAAGTTAGTCAATCACTGTTAAAAACCCCTAGTTTACCACTATTTTTTTGGTGATTTGATTTGTACCGCTTTTTAATCGAATACAATAAATCCCAGGCCTCCAATCATCGGCATTAATTGATTTAAGGTACCCAGTGTGCTGAAAAATCAACTTCCCCGAAACTTCAAAAACCGAGATGTCATCAATTGGGATTTTGCAAGAATTCAGCTCGATACGAACTTCATCATTCACCACAGGATTTGGAAATATTTTCAAATCTGTGAAATAGGCATCATTCACAGAAGTTACCAAATCCAGTTGCAATTCATCAAAATAAGAGGAATGAGAAGGTCCAACCGGACCACCCACCAATCCAGAGTTAATGACCACAACAGCATCATCTCCCGGTTCCAAAATAAAGGTATCCTGGACACTCAACATTGTCCAACTTTCGCTGGAGGTAGTATCTCCATCAAACAAATGAATAGTTCCTTCTGCATCTTTTCGGCCCAGGAAAATTCCCACCACGGTACCTTCGACATCCACTTTTGCCCACCCTTCCAATTGGAAAATCTGATCATTGGTCACATTAGGTAAAAGTTGATAAAAGTATCCTGGAAAACATCCCTGCGTCTGGCCTGGCTGCATTTTTACACACCACTGACCACCGCCAGGAGGAGCGTCATTTTCAGAAGTTGCAAAATCGCAGTAATAATCCAACCATCCATCCAAGCTGGGTTGGCCATTTTCTTCGAAACTCGGATTTTGCAATTGTGCATTAATAAAGCCGAAAAACATAATCGTCAACAAGAAAGAAAGGAATAATTTTTTCATAACAACTTTTTCTTTTACAGACAGAATTTCCAATTAAAAAGGTTGGCTAATTTCGGGCATAAGCCTCAAAGAATTTACATTCTTCGATGATCTGCTGGTAAAACGCTGTTGCAGAATAATTTTCTTTTAAAAGCTGAAAATATGTGTTGTATTCTTCTGGAAAAACTGGAATCTCGTTTCCATAGCTGTTGTATTTACAATCTTTGCTTATGTAATACATTCTCTGCTCACATTTGGCAGCCATGAAAGCCGCCCTGGCTCCTAATTCAAAGTCATTGGCCGTTATTCGGGTTTTTTCAAAATATTCGAAAGCCTTTGTCAAATCTCGATTTTCAAGGTTACCAAAAGGGAAATAATAATCCGGAAATATTCCATCTTTGTCATACGACCAATTCGCACCGCTGCGGAAAAAATCCATAGCTTGCCAGGAATGTCCAAAATAACTCATGTTGTAAAAAGCGGTTCCCAACTGGTAATAATATTCTGCTCCATGTTCAAAATCAGCTTTGGCCTTGTACTCCAATTCAAATATCTTTTCGATAATTTCTACTTTGTTGAAATATAACATAGAATCTGGCAAAATGCACTCGTTGACACAATCCTCGACAATATCAATAAAAGGGTTGAACTGATATAAATCCCATTCGCTCCGCGGAATCCTTTTCAAAACTTCCAGTGCTGCTTCCAATCTTCCCTGCGCCAAAAAATAGGTTCCTTTCAAATCAAGCAATTCGTTTTCGATAGTCGTACCGTCATTTTTTGTAATTAGTGCCCTTTCAAATTTTGAAGGATCTTCTTTTCTGCAAACATCAATTAGGTCTTCTATAATGTCTGGCTGTGGGTTGGGTTTAAGGGCATTTATAGAATAACGACAACGAAATGCTTTTCCGGGATTCCCTTGTGTTTTGTAAACGTAAGCCAGCCGATCATTCAAAAAATCAGGAAAACTTTTATATTTTTTATAAAAAACATTGCCCGTGATGATATCGGCTATTTCTTTTTCATATTCACTGTCAATGGATTCATAAGAGTTGATTTTGTGTGCGAGCATAAAAACATCCAGCTGTTCTATCAACAACTTGTTTTTGAGGTTTTTCTTTAGATGGGTGAACGATTTTTCTGCGGCATAAAGATCTCCAGCAAGGTATTCCAGGTACCCGTTTGCCAACTGCCACAAATCCGGTCGCGCCACTTTATTTTCATCGATACATTTCAAAACATAAGCTTGCTAAGCTACCAGGTAGTCTCCGGCTTTTTTCCGCGGAAGGTTGTGAAATTGGCGGT
>JANQFJ010000109.1 GCA_028277915.1 Saprospiraceae bacterium | reverse complement strand
ACCCATTCTTTTGCAGCGCTGTATTCTTTTATTTTGTATAAAATCCAGCCATAAGTATCCTGGTAATATGGATTGTTGGGGTTTAACTCATTGGCTTTTGCACACATTTCTTTTGCTTTTGCCAATTTATCACCTCGTTGTGCAAGATAGTAGCTGTATCTGTTTAAAATAGAATGTGCTTTTGGGTTTATTTTGAGTGCTTCGTCAAATGCAAGGTCTGATTTATCAAATTTCTTTAGTTGATAATATTCGACTGCCATGTGGTTGTAAATATCGAGTCTGAGAGCTGGATTTTTACGAGACATGAGCAATGCCTGCTGAAGGCTGCTAATGGCTGCATGGTGGTTTTTTAATTGACCGTTTGCTACGCCGTTGAAATAATATGCTTTGGCCCGGTTTGGAAAAAAGTCTATCACCCAATCAGAATTTTGTAATAAGACTTCGTAGTTTTTCAATTCCAGATTGATATACATAACCTGCTCCCAAATAGTGAATATCGTTTTATTAAGATCAAGTGCTTTTTGATATTTTTTAAGGGCAGCCTTATTGTCGCCGGAATAGTAAAGAATATCACCGTGGGCAGAATAGGATTTGGCTTCACTGGGATGCACTATCTCCAGTATTTCTGCCAATTCCAATACATTTTTTGTAAGTAGTTCATCTCCTGAATTAGCAATTTTGTGAATATAAGGGATGAGTTCTTTGATTTTGACATCAATGCTGACATCAGATTTATTGAAAACCGGTTTTAGAGAATTCAGGTAACTGATATCATCGCCTCCGGCTTTAAGCTTTTCAGCAAGCGCAATGCTTGCATAGGCATCGTCAGGATCGATTTCCAGGATTTCTTTATAGATGCTTTCAGCTTTTTTCTGATCACCAATTTGTACATAAAAGCTTGCAAGCATATGTTTGTGATCAGTATTTGAAGGAGCAGATTTGACAAGCATTTCCAACTCCTCAGCGGCTTTTTTTTGATTGCCTAAACCGAGATATAACCGATACTTTTTACTGGAAAGCTCTTCGTTGATACCAAACTTACTTTCCAATTTGTCATACACTTTTATAGCTTTTGCAGCTTGGCCGGCTTTTACCAGGTAAAATGCCCATTTTTCATAATAATAGGTGTTTTCGTCATCCTGACTGACCAGAGCTTCAAATACTTTTGCAGCTTCTTTGGGCTTGCCCATTTTGTCGTGAATATCGGCTAAAAACATTTCATACCATTCATTTTCTGGAGATATTGACAAAGCCTCTTTGATCGAATGCAGTGCTTTTTCATTCTTTTCCTGGACCTCATAAATCCTGGCTAATTCGTATAAAGCAGCATCATTTTTATCATCCCTTTTAAGGACTTCTTTGAACAAATAAACCGCATTTTCGTAATTGCCTAGGATCTTTTCTTTGCTAGCATCAATGAAAATCTTCTGCGTATTGACCTCTTCTTCTGATATCTGCTCCTGACCGAACGAATCAGGTATCGCCACAAAGACGAGCATTGCAATAATAAATAAATAATATTTAATGTTTAAAAACCTCATACAGTGTACTTTGAGTAGTCGCCGATGCTGATGTCGGATTTTTTGCCACTATATTCTACAAAATTTCCGATCATGGAGTCTTCCAAATTAGCATTTTTTACCTTCGATTCGCTTTGAATGATACTGTTAATGATAACGGAGTTTTCAACTTTTGAATTGTTCCCAATTGATACATAAGGTCCTACCACAGAATTGTATAATTTTACATTTTCGCCAATGTAACATGGTGGAATAACTACCGAGTTTTCAAGGGAAACATTGTCCGCAACCAATTTTTCTTCAGATTTCAATTGTAGCATTCTTTTGTTGGTAAACACAACAGCATCTTTGTTACCACAATCAAGCCATTCTTCAATATTGCCGGGCTTGATGATTAATCCTTTTGATTTCATACTTTCCAGAGCGCTGGTCAGTTGATATTCTCCTTTGTCTTTGATATCGTTGTCGATCAGATACTGAAGCTCATTTCGGAGGTTGTCTCCATCTTTGATGAAGTAAATACCGACAATGGCCAAATCCGAAACAAAGACTGGTGACTTTTCAACAAAATCAGTTATAACATTGTTTTCGTTGACTTTTACCACACCAAAAGCAGAAGGATCTTCAACTTTTTGTACCCAAACCATACCATCTACATCATGATTGATAGTAAAATTAGCTTTAAAAAGGGTATCTGAAAATGCAATAATGCAAGGTCCTGTCAAGCTTTCTTTAGCACATAAAATAGCATGAGCAGTTCCCAGAGGTTGATCCTGGTAATAAATTGAGCCTTTTGCTCCCAATGAATCTGCAATTGCCATAAGCTGTTTTTCAGCTGCTTCTCCAAAATCACCAATTATAAAAGCGATTTCATCAATTTCACTATTGCAGCTTGCAGCGAGGTCTTCCACAAGGCGCTGAACCATTGGTTTTCCGGCAATTGGGAGTAAAGGTTTTGGGATAGTTAAAGTGTGTGGACGAAGGCGTGAGCCTCGGCCAGCCATAGGAATAATAATCTTCATTTTATCAGTTTTGAGTGTTAATACAGGTTTTCAGTCGCAAATATAAATCATTTGTACGAAGGAGTGGAGAATTATGATTCGATAACAGTTACTTTTACCATGTTAGTTCTGTGGCGGCGATGGAGCGGCATAGAACCAGTATTCACCACAACATCACCTGGGAATACTTCTCCTTCGTGGACAAGTATTTCTGTGACATCCTGGATTGTCTCATCAGTAGTAGTAAACTTGTCGTAATAAAAACAACGAACGCCCCAAACCAGGTTTAAAGTTGCCAACATATGAGGCTGATCCGAAAAGATATAAATCTCACAATTAGGACGATAGCTGGAAACTTTAAAGGCGGTATAACCCGAGCTAGTCATTCCCAAAATGGCTTTAGCGCCAACCTCTTCAGCTGTTTTTGCGGCGTTAAAACAAACTGCGTCAGATAGAAAAGTTCTAGATTTTTTACTTGGAACAGGACGCTGTTCACGAATCGTGTAGCTGATTTCGGCTTCGTCAATGATTTTGTTCATAGCTTCAACCACTTTTACCGGGTGATTTCCGACAGCTGTTTCTCCACTTAACATCACGGCATCGGCTCCATCAAGCACTGCATTGGCAACATCTGTGATTTCAGCACGCGTGGGAATAGGTAGTTTGATCATGCTATCCAACATATGCGTAGCTACGATTACAGGTCTTGCTCTTTGAATGCATTTACTGATTATCGTTTTTTGTAAAATAGGGAGCTTTTCAATTGGCATTTCAATGCCGAGATCGCCTCGGGCAATCATGATACCATTTGAAGCTTTGATAATTTTGTCAATATTTGCAATCGCTTCGGGTTTTTCGATCTTTGCAATAACCTTTGCATTATGCCCTGATCCAAGAATACGTTTTCGTAAGTTTTTGATATCTTTTGAAGATCGTACAAATGATAAAGCAATCCAGTTAACAGCGGGCTGGTTCAGTATAAATTCGAGATCTTCCAAATCTTTTTCAGTCAGAGATGGAAGCGAAATTTTTGTGTTTGGCAGGTTGACCCCTTTGTTGGAAGAGATTACACCGCCATAGATGACCTCTAATTTGACGAGGTCAGTTTTATTCGTTTCGATTACTTTAAAAACGAGCTTTCCATCGTCTACCAGTACGGTTTCCCCAACATTGACATCCTTTGCAAACTGCTTGTAACTCATATACATGCAATCCTTTGTGCCCATACATTCTTTATTGACAAAGGAAACAATATCGCCTTCCACTAATTCAAGATGATCATTTTCAATTTGGCCAATTCTTAATTTAGGGCCTTGAAGGTCTGCCAAAATGCCTACGTGTAAGTTATATTTTTCATTGATATAGGTAATGTTGTTGATTACGTTGAGATGATCTTCGTGAAGGCCATGTGAAAAATTCAAGCGAAAAACATCCACACCTGCCTGGGCTATCTCCAACAAGTTGTTATACGAACTAGAAGAAGGTCCGACAGTTGCTACGATTTTGGTATTTTGATGATTTACATTTTTCATGTAAGTTAGCTTACAAAGATGTGAAAAAAATGATTTTCAGGAGTGTAGCGAATTTCTATTAAAGCTCGATTTTCAATATTAGTGTAGTTTTTACAACAAAAGGCAAAAGTAAGCTTATCTGGCTATATTCCAAAAAAGCAGTTGAAACATTTGGTACTAATTTTATTAGATTTCAAGCATTAATTTTTATTTTTAATAATTGAGTAATTTCAATGCGATAAGCGATATAACTAAGAATTTAGAAAAAGGAATGCAAGTAAAAAAGTCATTAAAAACTTTGGTTATCATTTGACTTATGGTTTACTTTGCACTGTTTTTGTAAACCCGGTCTATCGCGTGATTATTCAGTTGAGGCCTCGAATATAACCATCAGGGAGTTGGTTGCCAAAATTGAATAAAAATAGGATAGACTTTAAAGTGTTAAAAAATATGTCAAACATTGCAGAAAGAGTAAACAAAATTATCATTGATAAGCTAGGTGTTGATGAATCAGAAGTTACCGCTGAGGCTAGCTTTACCAATGACCTTGGAGCAGATTCATTGGATACAGTGGAACTAATTATGGAATTTGAAAAAGAATTTGATCTTTCTATTCCTGATGAGCAGGCTGAAAATATTCAGACTGTTGGGCAGGCAGTTTCATACCTTGAATCTCAGATCCAGGCGTAAATCAAATCTGTATGAAAATTACACTCAGCTATAAGATTAAATAATTGTTGAGTCAAATTACAAATCCACAAATTGAAGGTGTTATCCATTCGGTTTGTGGATTTTAGCTTAAAAAGAGTACATTCATTAAAACGGTTTGCAAATTTGTGTGATCTATTGATTTGAAGCTGCAAGGTTTATTTGTAAACTTCATTTTTCACCCGCTATAATCTTATTTTAAAGTATGAAACGGGTAGTCGTAACCGGAATAGGTGCTGTAACAGCAATCGGTAATAATATCAGAGAATATTTTGAAGGACTCCAAAAAGGAGTAAGCGGGGCGAATATTATCACACATTTTGATGCCTCCAAATTCAAGACACAATTTGCCTGTGAAGTTAAAAATCTTATTGTCGAAGATTTTATTGACAGGCGTGAAGCTCGCCGTATTGATCCTTTTACTCAATATGCATTAATCGCTACCGATGAAGCCATGCAAAGTAGTGGTCTTGATCTCGAAAAAATCGACCTTGACCGAGCAGGGATAATCTTTGGTTCAGGTATTGGAGGATTATATTCACTAGAATCAAATATAGAAGAATTTGCTAGAGGAAATGGCATACCTCGTTACAATCCTTTTATGATTCCGAAAATGATTCCCGACATTGCAGCTGGCCATATTTCAATAAAATTTGGTTTCCGGGGTATTAATTATGCAACAGTTTCTGCATGTGCTTCTTCTTCCCATGCTCTTGGGAATGCTTTTGATTATATTCGTTTGGACAAAGCCGATATCATTATATCAGGAGGAGCAGAAGCTGCAGTTACACATGCAGGTATTGGAGGGTTTAATGCCATGAAAGCTCTTTCGACAAGAAATGATGATTTTGCGACTGCTTCACGACCCTTTGATTTGGATCGCGATGGTTTTGTGTTGGGAGAAGGAGCAGGAGCTATAATTTTGGAGGAATTGGAACATGCAAAGAGACGCGGTGCAAACATTCTGGCTGAAATCGTAGGAAGCGGAGCAACTGCTGATGCTTATCATATTACAGCTCCTCATCCTGAAGGAATGGGTGCACGAAATGTGATGCGTATGGCACTTAATGATGCCAAAATGAACCCTGATGAAATTGATTACGTAAACGTGCATGGTACGTCGACCCCTTTGGGCGATGTAGCTGAGGTAAAAGCGATCCAGCAGGTTTTTGGCGATCATGCTTACAATATGAACATTAGCTCGACAAAATCCATGACTGGACATCTTTTGGGGGCAGCCGGAGCGATTGAAGCTATTGCCGGAATATTGGCAATTAACCATGATTTTATACCACCAACAATAAATCATTTTACTGATGATCCAGAGATTGATCCAAAGCTCAATCTTACATTTAATGATGCACAGGAAAGAAAAGTAAATGCTATATTGAGCAATACTTTCGGATTTGGCGGACACAATTCATCGGTGATTTTTAAGAGATTTGAATAAAACCGATACTTCGTACAGTTTTACAATTATTTACTGGTTATCAGGTTGTATTTTCAATAACTGCACGAAGTATTTCAAATATGGTAAATCCTATCTTTTTTAGGAAATACTGGCAGCCCCAAGGCTGTACTGTTTATAATGATTGTATTTTAACCCTCTGATAAATAGAGGGAATGAGGGCTTTTTGAAAAGTCCAACACATTAATACATTTTAGGATCCTGTTGTGTTGAAACCTGATCCATGATTCATTACAACCTGATAACTGGTGATAATTTAATTAATCTGACCATTGAAATTTCTAATCAGATTCTACAATTATTATCTTTCACCAGATAAAAATTTGGCAAAACGACTCAGGTCATTATTAGGCTTTACGCCCTCCAATCTCAGGCTTTTTAAGCTTGCCTTTTATCACAAGTCTGCTTCAAATGAAAAGCTTTATGCCATCCAGAGCAACGAAAGGCTGGAATATCTTGGCGATGCTGTTTTAGGGACAATCGTTGCAGAGTATCTTTTTAAAAAATATCCAAACAGCAACGAAGGCTTTCTTACCAAAATGCGGTCTAAGATCGTTAAAAGAAAATCACTGAACCGAATTGCAGATAAAATGGGACTCGATGTACTACTCTCCGAATACAACAATACCCGCCTCAGCCGCTCAATGCTGGGGAATGCTCTTGAAGCTCTTGTTGGAGCAGTGTACCTTGAAAATGGTTATAAAAAGACCAAAAGGTACGTGATCAACAAAATTTTACGAGGTTATCTGGATATTCACGAACTGGAAACTTTTGACGATAATTACAAAAGTCAGCTACTCGAATGGTGTCAAAAAAATGGCCAGACCGTAGCCTATAAAATGCTTGCCAAGTATAAATTCGAGAAGAGGGATCGTTTTAAAGTAGCTGTGATGATTGATGGAAATAAAGTTGCCACGGCTGACGATTTTAATAAAAAAAGTGCTGAGCAAACTGCATCTGAAAAAGCAATGTACACCTTGGGAATCATCGCCGATGATGATAATGACGACTAGGAGCACTTTCACTTTTTGTCGATTTAGTCTTATCTTCAAACCATTTAAATCAAATCCTGTATTTTGATTTGGTCTTCCGAAAAAATATTGTCTCTTGCACCAGATGCAGCCACTGCCAGACGTGGAAAAGATTTAGGGACAATACGCAAATGGCGTAACCTTGAAGGCAATGCAAAGGCATTGTGGGGCGAATGCAAAAGCAGCGGTGCAAGTTTTTACAAAACTCAGGTTGACCTGCGAGGGCCTGCGTTTAAGTGCAATTGTCCCAGCCGAAAGTTTCCCTGCAAACATGCGCTTGGGATTTTATTCCTTTATATCAACAATTCTGAAGTGTTTCGAATAACTGAAGAAATGCCAGAAAGGCTTGTTCAATGGATGGAAAACCGGAAAAATAAGTCTTCGGAACTCGGACAATATGGAACAAATGAGATGGATGAAAAATCAAAAAGAGCCGCCAGGAGTCGCCAAAAAAGATTAGAAAAAATGGCTGCCGGGTTTGAAGATCTCGAAATTTGGCTTGGTGATTTGATTCGCCAGGGGCTGGCGACTACAGAAGGGCAGGCTTATAGTTTTTGGCAAAATATTTCTTCCCGAATGGTGGATGCACAAATTGGAGGTGTAGGCAGAAGACTCAAATCAATTCCACTTTTGCAAAGATCCGATGCCCAATGGCCGGAACAAATGCTTGCAGAATTTACTCAGTTTTACTTATTGGCCAAGGGGTGTAAAAACCTGGATAAACTACCAAAACTGCTTCAGACAGAGTTGCTGACAGTTGCAGGAGTCAATATTCAAAAAAAGGATTTGTTGCCCCTTCAAGGTGTCGTTGACGAATGGGTTGTTTTTGGAATTTTGGAAGGTATTGATGATAATTTAAATTTTAGAAGAACCTGGTTGTACGGATTGAAAGAACAAAAATCAGTGTTGATTTTAGATTTCAGCTTTGGAGATGCAGGTTATGAATCAAATTGGTCTGTTGGCCAAATTTTTCAAGCGGAACTGGTCTATTACCCCTCAAATTATCCTATGCGAGTAATCGTAAAAGAAAATCTTGGAAATGTTGAATTTGTTGAAAATATAGATGGATTTCAAACGTTAAAAGAATTTTTTGAAGGTTACTCTAAAGCCATTTCCAAAAATCCGTGGATAATGGACTTTCCTTGTTTGTTGGAGCAGATCAGGCCAATCATAAAAAACGGTAAACTCTCCCTCGTCGATAAAAAGAAAAAATATATCCCGGCTTTAAATAAAGGAAATATTGGCTGGAAACTTATAGCCTTAAGTGGAGGGCATCCGATTACAGTTTTCGGAGAATGGAGCGGTGAAATTTTTGTTCCTTTGAGTGTGATTTCTGGGCAAAGTGTTATTGCATTATAAGTTTTTCTTTCTCAACAGCCGACTTTAGATCTGAAATTAAAGTTTTAATTGATTTCGAGATCACCCCCTTCAAAAAGATCGATGCGATTTTTGAAATAAAAGAATGATTTTGAGGATGGGCTTCAATCGTGATTTTTGACTGCTCTCCGTCCGGCTCAATTACAAAATAGGTGACCATATCCTTGATGATTGGAAAGTCATGTGTTAATTCTCCATACACCAATTTGCCATCTCCAAAATCATTGGTTATTGTTTCAAATTCAAGTTGTCTGTTATTTGCCACACAGGTATGTTTGGTTCCAACTCGATTGACGCGTCCTTTTTGGTATTCGAGCTCATCAAGGCCAGGACTAAATTTTAAACGATTATCAAAATTGGAAACAAACTCATATAAATCCTGAGGAGCCTGGCTAATCGTTTCGGAAACTTTCACCAAAGCTTTGTTGGTTTTTATGGATATGACAGGCACTGGCAATTTAGCATATTTTTTATATGGACTGAGTTCGAAGTATTGATAGTCCACTCTGCCCAAATCGTATTCTGATTGACCTTTGATCCCTTCAAGTTCAGGTTCAATATTTATTTTGTCAATCCCCCAGGCTTCAAAAACACCTTTAGAAATCAATAAATAATCATCGATGGGGACATCATTTTTCATCAATCGATGCGCTACGATTACGTCTTTGCCATAAGGTTTTGTATTCTCTTTGATTTTTATAAACTCAAGAGCTCCAGCATGAGCGAAGAATTTGAGATTTAGATTGGAGGCGTTACAACATGCACCACACTGACAAATCCTTCTTTCTTCGTAAAGCTTGAGATGGCTGTGAAAATTGACAAACATTTTTTTCACTTGTTTGAAAAGTTCTTCAGGCGATGGGACATTTTCATATTTATAATAAAAGATAGCATCTCCCTCGATTTCTGCGAGGGTCAAATCCAACTCCTCGTTGTCAATGAGTAATTCCAGTAGTTCAGCAATAATATGCTGGCTATGCTCAGATTCAGTGGAATTAACAAAATCAGTAAACCCGCTAATGTCAGGTAAAAAAATAAGAGAATTGGGTTGTGCCATTATTCTTGGTTAATCTGGTTTTGAATTCAGAAAGAGCTTCCGTACGCTGAATTTTCATCAAAAGAAGATAGTTTACAACTAACGTATCACAGTGGCTGAATGTTTAAAATAATAAAGTCTGATTGAAAAATATGGAAACGACGGACATTACTGCTGGCACGCCTATTGTTAAAATATTAAAATACCAGCCTTTTTCCGACTAAGTCCAGGTTTTATTTTGATGAATAATTACTGACTTCATCCATTATTTGTTAAAGTTTAGCGAAAATTCGCCAAAATCAACCTCGGTTACTTTACATTCAAAGATATATCAGTTATCTTTAGCGAAAATTCGCTATAAGTTAAAAAATAGAATCAAAATCCCATAATTTATGACAAAGAACCCGGCTAATTTTCTGAACCAAGATGTACTTAAAGGTGGAGAATTTATTATTAAAGATTCATCTTCTCAGGATACGTTCATTCCCGAAGATATTAACGAAGAGCAGCAAATGATTCAACAAATGTGTGTTGATTTCATAAAAAATGAATTGATGCCAAACCTGGAAAAGATGGAAAAGCAGGAAGGTGATTCAGTTCCAAATATGCTGGAAAAAGTAGGTGAGTTAGGGCTTTTAGGGTCTCATATGCCTGAGCAATACGGAGGTATGGAACTGGATACTAACACCAATACTTTTATTTGTGATGCGATGGGACCATCCGGTTCATTTTCTACAACTTTTGCAGCGCATACAGGAATTGGAATGTTGCCAATTCTTTATTTTGGAACAAAAGAACAAAAGGATAAATATCTTCCAGGTCTTATTACAGGTGAACTCAAAGCATCTTATTGTTTGACCGAACCAAGCTCCGGATCTGATGCATTGTCTGCGAAAACCCGTGCAGAGTTAACACCTGACGGAAAGCACTATATCATCAATGGCCAGAAAATGTGGATCACAAATGCTGGATTTGCTGATGTTTTCATAGTTTTTGCGCAAGTTGACGGTGATAAATTTACAGGATTTATAGTTGAAAAAGATACTGAAGGATTGTCGTTGGCGGCGGAAGAGAAAAAGCTGGGAATTAAAGGATCATCAACTCGACAAGTGTTTTTTGAAAATGCCAAAGTACCGGTCGAAAATGTGCTTGGTGCGATCGGAAAAGGCCATTTAATTGCGTTCAACGTTTTAAATATAGGCCGTTTCAAACTTTGTGTTTTGAGTAATGGAGGAGCAAAAAAAAGCGTAAGCACCGCTGTTCAATATGCAAATGAACGTATCCAGTTTAAACAACCAATCTCCAATTTCGGAGCGATCCAATACAAATTAGCTGAACAAGCTATTCGTTGCTTTGCCGTAGAAAGCGCGCAATATCGCGTTTCGAATTTTATGCAGAACAAAGTCAAATCTTTGCGAGCAGAAGGATTGGATTATACTGAAGCTAAACTTAAAGCTGCCGAAGAATATGCCATTGAATGTGCAATTTTGAAAGTCCTTGGTTCGGAGGCTCTAGATTATGTGGTGGATGAAACCCTGCAAATTCATGGAGGCATGGGATTCTCAGAAGAAGGGACAGCAGCAAGAGCATATCGTGATGCGCGGATTTCGAGAATTTATGAAGGGACTAATGAAATTTGCCGTCTCCTGACCGTTGATATGCTGCTAAAAAGAGCAATGAAAGGAAGATTGGATATTGCTAGTCCAGCTTGGGCAGTGCAGCAGGAATTGGCTTCAATGCCAGGATTTGACAAACCTGAAGGTGACTATGCAGAGGAAAAGAAAGCCCTAAAAGAATTTAAAAAGATTTTGTTGATGGTCGCTGGAGCAGCTGCAAAATTGCAGATGGACAGAAAATTAAACCTCAAGACGGAGCAAGAAATTTTGATGAATATTGCGAATATTATTAATGATATTTTCCTTGTAGAATCGGTGCTGTTGCGTGTTGAAAAACTATCTGGAATGGAAAAAAGCATTGATCAGGAAGTTTATGACGCGATGTTGCAGGTTTTAATCACTGATGCAAATGCACGAATTTCAAAAGAAGCGACGGATGCTATTGCCTCTTTTGCTGAAGGAGATTTGATGAAAGTATTGTTGATGGGTGTGAAACGATTTAACAAATATCCACCAAGAAATGTGAAAAAATTACGTCGTAAAATTGCAGCGGTTC
>JANQFJ010000083.1 GCA_028277915.1 Saprospiraceae bacterium | reverse complement strand
ACTTTTAGTTCAAGAATTTTCCATTCTTCCTTTCCGGGCTCGCCAGGCTGGGCATAACGTGGAGTTTGATTTGTCGGCGATTTAAAATGTGCATTACCTAATCCACCACGGCCACCTTCAACAAGAATTTGTGTCTCTCCATCTTTAGTGATTTCAAAATGAACTTCTTCGCTTTGTTCATCTTTAGCAACAGTTCCCAACGGGACTTCCAGAATGATGTCTTTTCCGTTTGCACCGGTTTTGTGATTTCCGCTACCATTTTCTCCTTGTTCAGCGATCACGTGTTTGCGATATTTCAAGGGCAGCAGCGTCCACAATTGTTTGTTTCCTTTTAAAATGATATGACCGCCTCGCCCTCCATCACCACCATCTGGGCCTCCTCTTGGATTAGTCCTGTTTCGCAAAAAATGTGTAGACCCTGCCCCGCCAGCACCTGTGCGACAGCATATTTTAACATAGTCTACAAAATTTTGCTCAGCCATAGTTTCAGGAGTTATGGGTAATGAGGTCAATAAGTTAAGTGGTTAAGTTGACAAGTGGTTATAATTCAATTGGTTTTTGTTTTTTTATCTCTAACCATTTAATCACTTAATTCAACCCGTCAATTTCCGCACAGAGTCGATCAAAAATTTCTTCGATGGAACCAATCCCATTGATCATTTTTGACTTATTGGACTTTGCATAAAAATCAAATACCGGAGTGGTTTCACTTTTATAAACCGCGATTCGATTTCTGATAATGCTTTCGTCATTGTCATCGCTTCGTCCGGAAGTTTTACCGCGATTGAGGATTCGTTTAACGATCTCTTCGTCATCTACATCCAAAGAAAGCAGGATAGAAACAGATTCTCCTTTTTCGTTTAAAATCTCGTCAAGAGACTCAGATTGATTGACATTTCTTGGATAACCGTCGAATATATAGCCCGCAACATCAGGATTAGCAACGACTTTATTCTTCAACATGCCTGTGGTTATCGAATCTGGAACCAGTTCGCCTTTTGAAATATATTCTTTTGCCTTTAAGCCAAGCTCGGTATCATTTCCCATTTCATATCGAAACAAATCACCCGTTGAGATGTGCAATAATTTATATTTTTCAACCAGTTTTTCAGCTTGTGTTCCTTTTCCTGAACCTGGAGGGCCAAAGAGGATCAAATTTATCATGTTTTGTGTTTTTACGATTTTAAAAATGCATGCGAAAATACGGATTTTTTTAGCAAAAAACATCTCTAAACCGATAATGCGTTTTTAAATTTTTATTGTTTGAAATTCTCAAAACTTTGAATGCGCCAAATTTGGTCATCGGCTTTTCTGTTTTTCAAAAACATGACAGAATGCTGGTACTTTTTTCAATTTTGCGAACATTTTGTCAGGTATTGGGCTTTGGAATATTTATGGATGGGAAATTAATCCTAATCAAAATTTAATACTCATGGTCAAGTTTATTGAAAACAATAATTTGGACACATCAAATGGCTCAAATAAGGGTTTTGAAAAACCACTAAGTGATGCCGAACTTTTAGATGCCTATTCGAGAACCGTCGTAAATGTGGCTAAAGAAGTCAGTGATGCAGTTGTTCAGATAAAAGTAAAAAAGAAAAGTTCCGGCCGATTCGTGCGAGGGCGCAGGAGGCAACCATTTGGCGGAGGTTCGGGGTTTATTATTTCAAGTGACGGATATATCGTGACCAATAGCCATGTGGTGACAAATACAGACCGGATTGAAGTTGTACTTCAGGATGGTCGTCAATTTAGAGCTTCATTGATTGGAGATGATCCGGCGACGGATATCGCTGTTGTACAGATAAACGCGGATAGTTTGAATGCAGTCAGTTTTAGCAATTCTGATGAACTACAGGTTGGTCAGTTAGCGATTGCAATTGGAAATCCCTATGGTTTTCAATATTCGGTGACGGCTGGTGTGGTGAGTGCGTTGGGAAGAACTTTGCGGTCAGAAAATGGACGATTGATCGATAATGTTATTCAAACTGATGCAGCTTTAAATCCAGGAAACTCTGGTGGACCGCTGATCAATTCTGCAGGAAAAGTGATCGGTGTCAATACTGCCGTTATTTTGCCGGCTCAAGGTATTTGCTTTGCAGTGGCTTCCAATCTTGCAGAATATGTTGTAAGCAAATTGATCATGGAGGGGAAAGTGCGTCGTGGATTCATTGGGATTGCAGGTCAAACATTACGGTTTAATAAGCGATTGATCAGTCGTTTTCAGCTTGACGTGAACTCCGGGATACTGGTTCAAAGCATTGAAGCAGATGGTCCATCGTACAATTCTGAATTGCGAAAAGGCGATGTCATCATTGGTTTTGAAGAGAACCAAATCAGTTCAATCGATGACTTGCACCGCCTTCTTGATGAGCGATCAATTGGTAAAAAAGTGAGTTTGACCATTTTACGCACTGGCGAACAGAAAACAGTGAATGTGATACCGGTGGAGTTGAAGTGAGTGGTGGAGGAAGAAAAAATGGCCGATGGAGGAAGGAGTGAAAGGAGAGGGGGCGGGATGGGTGTATGGGAGGGGAGAAGGAGGAAGGAATGATGGAGAAAGTTAGCGTGTATGCCTTTTCTGTTTTGTATCATGAAAGGGGAGGAAATTCTGACAACTTTTGATCACACCATTTTAAGAAATCAAATTGTTCAAACAGGATGTTTTCGTGTGGATCTTTTTTTAGTTCTGTTAGTGATTCTTTCAATGCCAGTAAAGACTTTTGATTTTTTTTCAAACCGGGATCCTTTATAAATTTTTTAAAAAATCGAATAAACAACCTTTCCAGTTTGTTGAGTTTTTTGCGTTTTTTCAAGGTTTTGTATGTAGAATTGATTTCATATTGCAGCAAAGGAAGATAGCCCAATTCGTAGTAAGTGATCATAGTGAATAGCTTGATGATGTTGAGACTTACCTCGATGGTTTCGGTTTTGTACCAAAGATTTAACCATTTCTGAGCCTTGGTAAATTGGTGCGTTTCGATGCAGGCTCGGATTAACAATATCAGAATGTAATCAATCTCAGTACTGCCGAGCTGCTCATTGCTTTTGTTGAGGTATGCTTCAACTTCGGGAATCAGTTCCTTAGTCTCCTTAACGTTATCGGTTTTGTAAAATAACTCAAATATCCGGGCGTATTTTATGTATCCCAGGTAATCGGAATCTATCCCTTTTTTTCCTTCAAGATCGGTCAGTTTTTCAAGCACTTCATAAAATGATTTTTCATCCTTGACTTTTGCAGAAAGATAGAGATAATTGCTCAGGATCGGGAGTTTGTGATTGTGGCTAAAAAGGTATTCGTGTTTTTCAAAAAACCTAAGATGTTCGCGATTGCATTGCTGGCTTTGTTTAAACTCCCTGACCAAATAATGTCTTGTGCTTTTGATATAAAGCCAAAGGTCGTGTGCCTTCAGGCTATTGATATTTTTTTTGTCCTCCAAAAATTTACTAGCGAATATATGCGGATATTTTTTGGGCCTGGAGACGTGCGGCATTTCTTCAAATTGTAACTCGCGGGTTTGTACCTTTAAAAGTCTGAGTTCGTTGAGATTTTGGATTTTTTGGGTAATTTCTTCTCTTTCTTTTTTCAATTTTTCTAATTGCGCTGTGAAATTTAAAATTCCATGGCTAAACAAAATTTCTTCTTCCATCTGGATGAGTTGGAGGATGATTGTAAACTCTTCATTGTGGTAAGCAAGTTTTTTAGCCTGCTTTAGCACTTTCATAGCTTTTTTCCGAAAACCTTTTTCAGAAAGAATATTGATGTACAAAATCCATTTGATTAGTTTTCGATGGGTTGATGTACCAAAGTGGAAATTGATCAGGCTGTTAAGTAGTTGTTCGAGCAGGTAATGTTTTTCGGAAGAGAGGTATTTTATAAATTTTTCATCTGCAAAAAATTCTTTAAGCGCTTTTTCATCGTATTTTTTTTGTTTCTCAAGAAAACTATAAATCTTCAAATAATTTTTATTTTCTTTGTTGCTATAAGTTTGCGAAAATCTTTTGAAATAAGCCTTTTCACGAAATGTAAGCGAAGAGACAAATTCAAATGTTAAATCTTGCATGATGAAATCCTTATTTTTTCGTAAATTTCTTCTTTTTTTTAACTAATGATGCGATATTCGCATTTAATCTAAATTCCTCAAAAATATTTATAATTGAAATTATAATTGCTTTAAAAGTCATAATTTTGAAGCAATTTCTAAAAACAACTTGATTTATAACTTATTTTTTAATCATTTCTGGGAAGCTGTTAATTGGTTAAAGGCCAATTTATTATTAGAACTTAAACATTTCAGACCTTATTGAAACCAGTCCTTTTAAAAGAATTTTGAAATAAAGGAATCGTCTGAAAATCTCCCTTTTACGATCGTTTAATTTAAAATACGATCGCGTGCTTTGACCCCTTAAGCTTTAACATCTTCCAAAGGAAATACATTTAACTCTAAATTCTTATGAAGAAATTATTTACGTTATTGTTAGCAATTGGAATTTTCATGGGAACGACTTTAACTCTGGATGCTCAGTCTCCAAGAATATGCGTCGTTGAAGAAGCTACTCAGGCTTCTTGCCCTCCATGTGCAACTCTTAATCCAGCACTATTGGCTACGATGGAAGCTAATACTGACAAAGCAATTTTTATTGCTTATCAGGTTTGGTGGCCTGGTTATGATGCGATGTACCTCGATAACACTACTGAGGTGGACTGGCGTATCATCAACAATTATTATACTTCAATTACCGGTGCACCAAATATAATAATGCAAGGTAACTCTGGTGCTCAATCTACAAGCTATGTTACGCAGCAACGCATCGACGATATCTATGCTGAGACTTCAGAGTTTGATATCATGATGGATGCGTCAGTAGTCAATGGCATGCTTGAGGTTTCAGGGACAGTTACTGCAACTTCTGCTGTTACTACCGGTGATCTTCGTTTGCGTCTGATCTTAACAGAAGATGTCATTTACAATGAAGATTTAATCCAGATTGGAACAAACGGTGAAACTGAGTTCCACCATGTTTTCAAAAAATTCATTCCTGGTGTTGAAGGGCTAATGATGTCAAATGACTGGGCGGTTAATGATCAATTCACTTTTAATGAAACTTTTGATTTGGGTACATTGAACATTTATCACTACGATGGATTGGAAGTAGTTGCTATGGCCCAGGATGATAATAGCAAGTACATCCATCAGGCTTATAAGGTGCATGATGTACCAATAACTGTTTCAACAGACGTAAATGCCACAGCACATGAAATTACCAATTTGCCTCCTGCTATTTGTAGCGGAGAGCAAACTATTACACCACATGTAAAAATCCAAAACAGTGGAAATAATAACCTTACTGCAGTAGATATCGTTTATGATGTTAATGGAGGAACACCTCAAACTGTTAATTGGACAGGTGATTTGAATACATTGGCAAGTGAAACTGTTGCATTAGATCCTATTACATTCATGGCAACAGGCACGGATGAAATTTCTGTTTCTCTTGAAAGCCCTAACGGTGTAGCTGATGAAGATACTTCTGATAATGGTAGTAGCGAATCTATTGCTGCAGCTCCTAGCGTTGGAAATATGATTACCATTACTATTAATACAGATTGCTGGCCTGAGGAAACTTCCTGGGAACTGCGCGATGGTGCTGCTGCTGTAGTTGCTTCTGGAGGAACATATGCTGGTCAGGCTGAAACTGAAATCATTGAGGAGGTAACTCTTCCTGATGCTTTGGATTGTTATGAGTTTGTATTTATGGATTCTTATGGCGACGGATTAAATGGTAGCCAATGGAGTTCTTGTGATACTGATGGTTCGGTGGTCGTAACAGATTCAGTAGGAGGAGTTGTTTGGGATTATGACGGTTCTTATGGTTTTTCTGAAGAGATTACTCCATTTGAAGCTATGGCTCCTCTAGGTGTAGTGGAAAATGTATTAAATACTGACTTTTCAATTGCTCCAAACCCTGTTTCTAATACTGCAACTATCAAGTTCACATTGGTTGAAAATGAAGAGACAATGGTTAAAGTATTGAATGTAACCGGACAGGAAGTTATGGTGAAAAACTTTGGTCTTTTGACTTCAGGAAATTACCAAGAAGAATTATCATTTGATAATCTGAATCCTGGTGTTTATTTCGTCAATCTTATTTCAGGAAACAACACTGGCTTGAAAAAAGTAACAGTAGTGAGATAATAGAAATTTAGCTTAGGGTTCTTGAAAGCCCTTCTAGTACAATAGATTATATAAAAAGGATCAGTGGTGAATATTTTCGTTACTGGTCCTTTTTTAATGATGATCTTTTAGCTTGAAATAGCTGATAATAATGTAAGCAGTACGGCATTGTGCCTACAATCATTGTTAGGGATGTTATTAAATTTGTTATCTTTGTAATCCGATAAAATTGGAATTAGTTAAATCATTAAATATGAAAAGAATTATACTCTTTGTCCTTTGTCTATCTGTAATTTCAAGTGCTACAATTGCACAAAATTATACAGTATCTCCAAATCCGGTATCTGCAAGTGCTGACCTCGATAATCCTAACACTCACCCAGATGATGTTGAAGCACATGCTGGTATTTCAAATAATACTTCTGATACTTTGTTTATGAGATGGGAGCGTGTCTATAATGATAAACCCGATAGTTGGGAAACAGCTGTGTGCGATGTCAATCTTTGCTATTTTCCGCATGTGAGCACCAAAGATTTTATTTTAACACCAAATCTGCAAAATGGAGATATGATCGTGCATGCCTATCCAGGCATGGAACCCGGAGGTATTCCGGAGAATGGTGCTGTTCCTGGTGAAGCCACAGTCCATATAAAACTTTCCAATCTTAATGATCCTACTGATACTTTGATTGTTGTGTATAACTTTACAGTTACCGGTGAGGCAATTGTGAGTATATCTGAAGTTGAGTTGGAAGCGATTAAGATTTATCCAAATCCAGCATCTGATTATTTTCAGTTAACTGAAACTCAGGAAATTCAGCAATTGGTGATTTATAATGTATTGGGAAGAATAGTTGAAACATTCGAGGTGAATAGCGGTCAACGTTATGATATCAGCAACCTTGCTGATGGTATTTACCTGGTTGGCATGGTCGATAGAGACCAACAGACGGTCAAAACGATAAGGCTGCAGAAGCATTAACATATTTGGTTTTAAACCTGAAAATGTCTTAGGCAAAAGAGGAGTTTGTTCATTGAATCAACTCCTTTTTTGGTTTTAACTAAGGCGCTAAATTCTTTAACACGGTTTATTTTTAAAATTATTAAAATGAAAAAAACATCACTTCTTTTCTCCTTCACATTGAGTTGTTTATTGGTCTCTGCGCAAAGTTTTACCGTCGTTCCAAATCCGGCAAATGGTGAAGCGGATTTAAATGATCCGGGGACTTCTCCTGAAGATGTAGTTGCTCACTCATACATTTCTAATAATACTTCCGATACATTATTCATGAAGTGGGAGCGCGTTTTGGATGATAAACCTGAATGTTGGGAAACGGCGGTTTGCGATGTCAATCTTTGTTATTTCCCTTGGGTTAGTTCTAAAGAATTTACATTGCTTCCCAACCTGTCTGATGGTGATATGCTGGTTCATGCTTACCCTGATGGTTACTCAGGTGAATCTACTGTAAAGTTAAAAATATTCAACCTTAATGATCCGGCAGATTCTGTAGTTGTGACTTATAATTTTACAGTTGCGGGAGATGTCGAATGTATTACTAATGTTTCAAGGGTAAATATTGAAAAACCACAGATTTATCCGAACCCGACTGCTGATTATTTTCGGTTGACTGGAGCGCAAAACGTTGAGCGATTGGTAATTTATGATGTTCTTGGAAAACCTGTCCGAAATATGATGGTGACATCCAATCAATTTTTTAATATAAAAGACCTTTCGAGCGGTAGTTATTACATAGTTTTATTCGACAAAGACAAAAAACTCATGCATACTTTGCGACTTCACAAGATATAACTTCAACAATCCAATCAATTTTGCTTGTTTGAAAAATTGAGCCTCGCAATCTTGTTTTGATAAATTTCATCTTTTTTAAATAAAAAAAGTCAATCACTCTATTGATTTAAAATCCTTAAATTCCAGCTCTAAACAGCTGATTTATAATAATTTAATTATTTTATCGCTGTTTCTAACCACCTTATATTAAGAAATATCGAGTTAGTTTTGGCTTGAGAAATAGATAATTTTAAGAACCAATTAATTATCAAATTTTAAATCATGAAGAGTGAATCTGTACTGAACAGAATTGCCCAGATTCCTGTTTTAAGCGTACTTAATTCTGAAGAATTAACGCAGCTTTTGGCCAAATCGAAAAAACGAGAGATTCCCAGGTTTAGTTATGTTTATTCATCCGGTTCTTCTTCGGACAATGTCTATTTTCTTGTCAAGGGAATGGTGAAAATCGCTATCCTTTCAGAGCAGGGGCGCGAAGCAATCAAATCCATTCTTGATGCACCTGGCATGTTTGGAGAGCAAGCGATTACCTGCGGGATTTTTCATGATGAATTCGCAGTCACCATGCAAGAAGGAGCGGTGGTCCTTGAATTGGGAATTAAAGATTTTCGCGAATTAATGGAAAAAAATCCTATGGTAAGCCAGAAAATTATTTCGTTTTTAGGCAAAAAAGTGAAGCAAATCGAAAAACGGCTTGAATCACAGATATTTAAAAATGCAAGGGATCGCATTATTGATTTTATAAAAGAATCTGCCTGCAAAAGAGGGTATCGTGTTGGTTACGATTGGTTTTTAAAACGTAACCTGACCCAACAAGAAATTGCAAACTACACAGGGACCAGCCGTCAGACTGTAACAGAGGTTTTTAATGAACTTAAAAAAGCTAACCAAATTTATTTCACTCGAAATAAAATATTGATAAGAGATAGCTTCAACCTGGTTTGCGAAGACGTTGTTTAGGTTTTTATAGCATGGAGCAAAAGCATTGGAATG
>JANQFJ010000301.1 GCA_028277915.1 Saprospiraceae bacterium | reverse complement strand
GTTGGATCTTTAAGACCAACACGATTTCTCTGAATGGCTCTTGTGATTTTCACAATTGCTTCGTCCTGTCCTATGATTACATTTTGAAGGTCTTGGGTCATTCCAACGAGTTTATTGCTTTCACTTTGAGCAACACGTTTAACAGGAATTCCAGTCATCATAGAGACGACTTCAGCAATATCTTCATCATCTACAGGATAGCGTTTGGTTTTTGCCTCTTCTTCCCACTCGACTTTTGCAAATTCGAGTTGTCTTACCAGTTTTGATTCGTCATCACGAAGGTCAGCTGCTTTTTCATATTGCTGGTTTTTGACAGCCTGATTCTTTTTATCTTTTAAGTCTTCGATCTTCTTTTCAAGGTCTTCAATATGTTTTGGAACATGAATGTTTTTCAAATGAACTCTCGCTCCAACCTCATCCAAAACATCAATCGCTTTATCCGGAAGGAATCGATCGCTTATGTATCGATCACTCAAACTCACACATGCTTTTATAGCTTCTTCTGAATAAGTTACATTGTGGAAGTCTTCGTATTTCGTTTTTATATTGTGTAAAATGTTTACCGCTTCTTCCGCTGAAGGCGGATCAACTACAACTTTTTGGAAACGACGATCCAAAGCTCCGTCTTTTTCAATATGCTGGCGATACTCATCAAGTGTAGATGCACCAATGCATTGCAACTCTCCACGAGCCAAAGCTGGCTTGAAAATATTGGATGCATCCAATGACCCCGTCGCTCCTCCAGCACCAACAATTGTGTGGATCTCATCAATGAATAAAATCACATCTCGCGATTTTTCTAATTCGTTCATAATCGCTTTCATGCGCTCTTCAAATTGCCCGCGATATTTTGTGCCCGCGACAAGTGCAGCTAGGTCAAGCATTACGATTCGCTTATTGAAAAGTGTTCGGGATACTTTTCTTTGAATAATTCGCAAAGCTAACCCTTCAACAATCGCTGTTTTACCAACACCTGGCTCACCAATCAAAATTGGATTGTTCTTTTTACGACGACTCAAAATCTGAGAAACGCGTTCGATTTCGTTTTCACGACCAATGATGGGGTCCAACTTGTCTTCTTCAGCAAGTTTAGTGATATCTCTTCCAAAGTTATCCAAAACCGGAGTACGGGATTTGGAATTTCCTTTTCGTTGATAACGAGCGCTTTCTTCTTCTTCGAAAGGTTCATCAGAATCGGAAGGGCCTTGAGCAAACAGGTCAGGGTTCGTCATATCCTGCTCTTGTTTGACAAATTCCAGTTCTGATTTGTAAATATCATAATCCACATCAAATTGATGCAAAATCCGTGAAGCGAGATTGTCTTTATGTTTTAAAATAGAAAGCAACAAATGAACAGGGTTTATCTCTTCATTTTTCAACATTTTAGCCTCCAAAAAAGTTACCTTAAGTACTTTTTCAGCATGTTTGTTGAGTGGTAAATTGCCTATATTCAATGAAGCTTTATTAGGGTGGCTTCGCTGGATAGATTCTTCTATGGTTTGTTTTAACTCATAGGTGTCAACGTCGAGTGAATCCAAAACGCGGACCGCAAGACTTCCTTCTTCTTGCACGATGCCAAGTAGTAAATGTTCAGTGCCAATAAAATCGTGTCCAAGACGTAAAGCTTCGTCACGACTGTGTGAGATTATTTGCTTAACCTTTGGTGAAAACTTCCTGTTCATGTCTATGATTTATTCCTCATTTAAAATTATAATAATACAAGAGGGTTGAATAACAATAATAAGATTAATTATTTAAGTTTACAACATTTATATTTGAGAAAAGAATGATCTGACTTTTGTTTTTCTCTCTATATGCTAATGTATTCGTTTCTGAAAAAATAGTGCCATTCGTTTTGCTTTCCTCTGCTATTGGCAGCTATTGATGTTTGAATAAGATTTTATTACCCCAAATTTAACATCACTATTTTACATTTTAAAGTTTAAGGGGTAGATTAACAAACGAGATATCGCGCATTTGTGTTACGAAAATCTATACTTGAAAAAAATGGCCATAAGCTCAATTTGGTGAATAACTTGAAAACGGGAGTCAGGTATGGGTTTTAGCTAAATTTTTATACTATAACAAAGATTAAACTCAGCTTGTTCAATTTTTATAATTTAAATTTTTTGTAACATTTAAACTGTTGATAAACAGCATTTATTATACTGTTTATTGTGTTATTTGATAGCATTTTGAAGATTGATTTGTATTCAAAGAAACTTTGACAAAATAATTTATCTTTATTGAAATTTATTGATACTTTTGCAATAAGCCATTTTGATTTACTTCATTTATTTAATGACAGATTTATGAAATTCAAGATCAATAAAGAAGATCGTTACACGGTTTTGACTTTGGAAGAAGAGAGCCTAAATACCATGCTAGCACCTGAGCTAAAGTCCGAATTTGTCATAATGCGAAATGAGGGCGTCCAAAATCTTATCCTGGATCTGTCATCTGTCAAATTTGTCGATTCATCTGGTTTAAGCGCCATATTGACAGCTAACCGTTTGTGGAATGGAGCGGGTACTTTCGTTTTGACAGGGGTGGAACACCATCCTGTGAAAAAACTAATCGAGATTTCTCGCGTCGATACCGTTTTGACTATTTTACCGACGCTTTCCGAGTCAATTGATTATGTGATGATGGAAGAAATCGAGCGAGAACTGAATAGTGACGACGACGATTGATTCCAAGTGTCAAACTTTTCTTATTTAAAATATAATTAAAAATCAATGCGCTTTGAGGTGACCATTTTAGGGAGCAACTCTGCTATTCCAGCGCATGGTAGATTTCCGACTTCACAGATTTTGAATGCATCAGAGCGATTGTATCTGATCGATTGTGGTGAAGGAGTCCAATGGCGGCTTCAGGATTGTGATATTAAAAAAAGTAAGATCAACCAGATCTTTATCAGCCATCTTCATGGGGATCATATTTATGGTTTGATCGGATTGTTGAATTCAATGAGCCTTTCAAAGAGAACATCACCAATAACGATTTTTTCACCGAAAGGTTTGGAAGAAATTATTCAAGTTCAATTAAAATACGCTGGTACTGTTTTTAGTTTTCCTTTGACCTTTTATGAGCTGGAAACTAATAAAAACCAATTGATATTTGAAGACGAAGTACTAAACGCCTATACTATTCCCTTGCGACACCGTATTCCTACCTGTGGCTTTTTATTTATAGAAAAACCGAGGCCACTAAATATTGATCCCGATAAGATAGAAAAATTTAATATACCAGTTGAAAAAATTATAGAAATAAAAAACGGGGCCGATTTCATAACCCAAAATGGAAAATTAATTGCCAATGCGGCGCTCACTTTCCCCCCAGTTTCTCCGAGGTCTTATGCCTTCTGTTCGGATACTGCATATGATACTTCGATAATCTCAATAGTGGAGGGAGTAAATTTGTTGTATCACGAATCCACTTTTTTGCACGAGCTACAAGATCTTGCCAAGGAAACAATGCATTCAACGACAATTGAAGCAGCGACAATTGCCAAAAAAGCTAAAGTCGGACAACTTATACTTGGTCATTATTCTTCTCGATATCAGGACTTGTCTCCTCTCCTGGAAGAAGCACAAAAAGTATTTTCCAATACTGTTTTAGGTGTCGAAGGAAAAACCATTTCAGTTGAAGAGAAAAGGCGCAAAATACAGGATAGTTAAAAAAGAAATGAACCTGAGGTTGCAGGTTCATTTTTCTACCATTTTTTAACCAAACTATATTAACGAAAAGAAAAGTTTTCAGTTATTATTTTAAAAATGTAGTGTGTTGTTCGATTAAGCTAGTTTTGCGACGTCACGGATCAGAATACTTCTGCGATTGAAATAGATTAAATCGGATTTGCGAAGGTCATTCAACACTGAAGTTACTGTCTGGCGTGAAGTACCTGTAAGATTAGCGATATCCTGTTGTGTCAATGAATGCTTGAGTAACATTTCATAGCCAATCCTGCGTCCGCGCTTTTCAACACTGTCTTTCAAGAAGTCAATGATTCGAGTTCTTGCATCTTTAAAAATCAAAGCTTCCAGCCTTGTTTCTGCTGATCGAAGTCTTCCACCCAGCAACGAGATCACTTTCAGGCAAAGATGGTGGTTGCTTTGCATCAATTTTTGAAAATCCTGTACTTTAAGGGTGCAGAGCTTAACTTCTTCATTCATCGCTCTCGCAAAATCCTGTCTTCTAACTTCTCCAACAAGGCCAAGTTCTCCAAACATTGCAGTTGGGTGCAGAATAGATTTGATTACTTCCCGTCCGTCACTTGAATGAGTACCTATTTTTATTGTTCCTTTAACCAGAAAATATATAGTGTGGGATGGCTCATCTGGCAAATAAATATAGCTGTACTTGCTTTTGGTTTTGATTTCAACCATACTTGCCAGTCTTTCAATTTCTTCATGATTAAGTACATCAAAAAGAGGAAACTGTTGTAAAAATGTAATTTTTGAATTAGTATCCATAACGCGAGTTATTTAATAGGTTTCAAATGGATTAAAATATGTTCTATTAGTGTTCTAAGGTAAAATTGAGCATTATTTACAGCTAAATAAAATACATTATGAAAGATTTGTGTATCCTAAATTTTTATGCATCTATTTGTAATAGATTGATTTGCAGCGACTTGTGTTGTTTTAAAATTTAAATTTGTAATCGGTTGTATTTTTGATTTTTTATATTGTAAAGGTTTAATAATTGGAATTTATTTGTTGTTTTTATGAAAAAATCAGCATTTTAATGCTTGTTATAGTATTTTGAATTTTCATTTGTTCAATTGAAAAAAAATATTTTTCTCCTTTTAAATGTTACTCAATATTAGAATTTAATGTATAAAAAACTGATAGGCCGCAACTTAAATAGTTGAATTTAAAATATAGGTAAGTGATTGGTTGCCAGAGGGTTTAAAAAAGCCAATAAGCAATATCAAGGCATGGTTTTTGAAAATAAGTGAGGTGTCTCCGTATATTTTTAACCAATACTTAACACATAACCACATGAGAAGAAAATCTACACTTTTTATACTGGCCTTGTTTCTGTCCTGCAATTGGATATTTGCCCAGCAAGATGCCATGTTTACCAAATACATGTTCAACAGTCTTTCTTACAATCCTGCTTTTGCAGGTAGTCCTGATTATATGTCAATAAGAGTTTTGTACCGCGAACAATGGTGGGGAATAGAAGGAGCGCCAAAATCTCAAACCTTTTCGATCCACTCACCAGTGAAAAAAAGAGTAGGGCTTGGATTGAGCGCTGGAAATGACAAAATTGGAGCGACCGGATCAACTTATGCCAATGTCAGCTACGCTTATCGTGTTACTTTCGGGACCGGCAAATTGTCAATGGGGGTTCAGGCTGGTTTTATGAATTGGAGAGCTGATTGGAACAAACTCAAATTTAAAGATCCGATCCAGTTTGATCAGTCCTTTAATAATATGACTCCAAATTATTGGCTACCCAATATCGGGGCAGGAATTTTCTATTATGCTCCAAAATTTTATCTAGGTTTTTCAGTTCCTAATTTGTTGGAGAATGATCTTAGAGAAGACATTCCATCGAATGCCCAAATTTGGGCACAGCAGTATCGTCACTATTATTTTACGGCAGGGGGTGCGTTTGAAATCAATGGCCCTGCTTTGATCTTCAAACCTTCATTGCTGATAAAGACGGTTGGATTTCTTGGTGGATTTTCAGCCAATCCGAGTAATGCTTCAAATATAGGAGCACCACATGAGTTTGACCTTGATTTGTCTCTTTTATTTTATGAAGCATTGTGGGTAGGAGCTTCATTCCGTTCAGCAATTGAAGCCAAACAATTTGGAGGTAGTAGTTCTTTTGATTCTGCTGATATTTGGGTGGCATATTATTTGGCCAATGGTTTTCGGATAGGAGCAGCTTATGATTTTACAGTAACCCGTTTGCAATCCTTTGCCAAAGGTTCGCTTGAATTGATGTTAGGGTATGATTTTAATTATAAAGTTAAAAAAGTAAATACGCCCAGATATTTTTAGGGCAACAGTTTGTTTTTTGAATTTTTATTGAAAAAAAAAGAGTTTCCATAGAAAGGTCCTATGGGAACTTTTTTTATTCTATTATAATAAATACAATATTATTATTGTTATCTTTAACATACAAATTCTTAAAAGTCGATCCAGACCCATCCCAAGGCTTTAAAAATCATTTCCCATAAGCATATTTAAACTTATTGACGAAAGCTGATTCTTGTATTTGCTTTTCGTTTTAAATTGAAAATAGTGGACTATTAACAAAAACCATTTAAAGCTATACAGATTTTAATGAGGTCCGTTTAACCAATTTAGATTAAAACAATTTCACATTACTATGCAAAAGCTGAAATTCTTTCTTCCTTTTTTCATTTTTGTGTTTATGGGGATTTTTATGTCTGCCCAGGTTTTGGATTTTGAAACTTCTACACAACATGCTGTCTTTGGAAATGAATTATCTCAAAATTTTCATGAAGTTGAGATTTTCCAAATTGATGCTGCAAAACTAAATCAAAGAGTTCCTCAAACCCTGGTTAGCAATACATTAAAACTAAATCTTGGACAAACACACCAATGGGAATTTGAATTGTACCCAAACGATATGTTTGCGGAAAATGCAATCATTCGAGTTTTCACTGAAAACGGTGAGGTCAGTCATCCGGTACCACGAAATATTACCTTTAAAGGACATGTAAAAGGGAATCCGCAAAAGCAGGTCCGCTTATTGATCCATGATGACTATATATATGGTCATGTAACTGAAGGTACACAAAGAACTTACATTTCTTCGATGAAAAAATATGTCAAAAATGCTCCTTCTGATCTTTATGTAGTATTTGATAGAGCTAATCGAAAGACTGAAGATATAGAAGGTCAATGTGGCCTGGATATTTACCCGGAATTTGATTTGGGAGGTGAAAATAAAGATGAAGGGACAGCACGGATGCTTACAGGTCTTTGTTATGATGTGGAGCTTGGCATCGTCTCCGATTACTCGCTATTTACCGATAAAGGAAGCACTATACAGGGAGCCCTTGACCACACCGCAGGCGTAATGATGGATGTAGAAACAGATTATGAAACGGCGGATTTTGACGATGCGCTGAATTTTGAGATAGTAGAGCAGATAGTATCTATCTGCGAATTATGCGATGAGTGGACTACATCTACTAATTCGAGTACTTTGTTGAGTGATTTTTCAGATTGGGTCGATGATGGTGGTTTTACAAATAGTACTGATATGGGGCAATTTTGGACTAACAGAGATTTTGACGGAACAACAGTTGGACTGGCTTATAACGGTTCCGGATTGCTGTGCAGTAATGCACATCATGTGCTTCAAGATTTTACATCAAATGATGATCATTTGAGGGTGTTGACTTCTCATGAGATCGGACATAACCTCGATGCTGATCATGTTGCCGGTTCGACTTATATTATGTCACCATCAGTAAATAATACCACGAGTTGGTATTCAACATCCGTCACCACCATAGATGCAACTGTTGATTCAGAGACGCCTGGTTGTATAATTGCTTGTGCATCAACTCCTTGTGATTCTGTCGAAGATGTTTCTATTACCAGTGTTAATTCAACAGGATTTACGATTAGCTGGACTGCAACTACCGAAGATGAATACAGGCTGAGAGTGAGAGACGAAGAAGATAATAGCATAATTTATACTGATGATGCCCTAACATCCTCTTCTTCTATGACCATTAATCCCGCTGGATGGGAGAGCTGTCATCAGTATAAGGTATTGGTGGAAAATAAATGTAGCGGAAGTTATAGTTCCATTGTTTCTGCGGTCGTAAATGATACAGATCAAGGCTGTGCGGATTTTAGTGTTGATGATGCTGTGGGGTGGGGATCACATTCAGTTTCATTCACTGATGAATCAACCGGAGCTACATCATGGGATTGGGATTTTGGAGACGGCAATACTTCGACTTCTCAAAATCCTTCTCATACATACTCTTCTGTGGGTGTTTATGATGTTGAATTGTCAATCAATTCAAATGCACATACAATGACAAAGTCTAATTTTGTTTATGTCTTGCCTGACGAGTCCTTTCCATATTCAACCTCCGATGGTGGAGATATGAGTGATGATGATTTTGGAACTAAATCAGCAACTTCGGGAGCGACTTCCCTTTTTGAAAAAGGAGTTCCAAGTAATTATTTTACCAATAGTACATCCTGTTGGGTGACAGACTTGGATGCTGATGTTACTAAACAGGAGAATGAAATGGCTTTATACAGCCCAAGATTTGACTTTTCGAATGTGGCCACTGCTACGTTATCCTTTGATTTAGGAATGGAAATACAATATTGTAATGCACCATTCGGTGTACAGGTTCAGTATTCCACCAATGATGGAAGCTCCTGGACTCGTTTGGGAGCAGATACAGATGCCAGTTGGTACAATAGGGGCCCAAGTAAAACATGTCAATTAGCAACATCAGTTTTCACAGATGAGATGGGCTGGAGTTTCACAGGTCAAAGTACCACCTATACTTATGATGTTGGAAGTCTAGCGGGTAATAGTTCGGTAATATTCCGTTTCGTTTTTAGCCTGGATTCTGGATGGAATGGAGGGTATGCTCGCGACGGAGCAATGATCGACAATTTTTCGCTTTCCGGAACTTTACCTATCGAGTTGGTCTCATTTGATGGAAGAAGGCATGAAGACGCTGTTCAACTCACATGGGAAACCAAAACCGAGATCAACAATGATTATTTCACCTTGGAGCGATCCATTGATGGTGAAAATTTTGAAATTATAGCTACTGTAAAAGGCCAGGGTACTTCTTATGAAAATCATTTTTACAAATATTTTGATCGTAATCCGGTAATTGGAGTGAATTATTATCGTTTAACTCAAACAGATTTTGATGGCACTTTCGAGGTGTTTGATCAAATTGTAGCAGTCAATCATGTTTCAGGTCAAAAAGTAGAAGTGCGACCAAATCCGGTTAAACAAGATTATTTTCAGCTTGTTTATAATTCAGAACAAGGTGGGAACCTGAGTGTTGAAATTTTTGACATAACCGGCAAGCTGTTGTACAACGAAATTTTCAGAACCAATAAAGAATTGAATTATCTTGACATTGCTCTGTCGGGATTGAGCGATGGCGTTTATGTAGTAAAAACTAATCAAAATAACTATGTTGAAAACTTACGGTTTGTGAAAACGAACTAGCAAGTTTTTTTATTCCCAATAACCGTTTTAGAGCCGGGACTGGGGTTTTTTCAGTTCCGGTTACTTTTTTAGGCAGTAAGCAATAACTTGCTCAAATCAGGATCTGTGAGAATTTCTTTCAATTGTTTTTTGGATGAAGAGGCGATTTCCTGAGCAATTAAAAATCGTAAATCAGCAGGAAAAATATCCATTTTAAAAAAAGCCGTCAGATTTAAAAGCTGTTGTTCGGAAAGCGGCGATTTTGATTGTTGCACATGATTTAAAAGGCGGGTACTGATCGCTGATAAAATATCATTTCGAATCTGCTCTCTAACTACTTTTTGACGCAAGGGAAGATAAATTTCGTTTTTAAAATCAATGGCATTCAAAATTGATTCAGGAGATGGAAATTCATCAGAATTTTGATCAATAAAATTGATAAATGCTGCAACAGTTTCTTTGTCAAGGGAAGCAGCTCCGAGCAATTGTACTAGATTTTTTTTCTTTTTCAGGTCTTTTATATTAGCAATAGATTCAAAAAAGTGAACCAGGGTCCGTGGTGTGGTTCGGCTTTCATTGATCAATTCCTTATGAGTCAAAACAAAATGAATACCTCGTGGATCAATGCCTTTTTTGTCAGCCCATTTTGCCCATTCTTTTACATCAAAAATCATTGTGATATGCCTCATTCGTGTAATCATCGCTTCGTCGAGTGGAGTGACGGAATAATCTCCGCCATCGGGATTTGCAGTTAACACGATATGCCAATCTGGCGGCAATTTCCAACTTGCCAACTCATAGTTTTGGAGGAGTTGCATGATGCCACGGAGGATTCTGTCATCGGCTCGGTTGACATCGTCGATCAAAAGAATACCGGGACCTTTTTGTTGAGGCACCCATTCAGGAGGTGCGAAATGGGTTTTGTCTTCAACTATTTTTGGCATACCTAGTAGATCGCCCATTTCTTCAAATTGTGCCGGAGCGATATAAGCCATTTGGAATCCACGAGAGGCAGCAAATTCTTCGATCAGCTCTGTTTTTCCGATTCCATGAGTTCCCCAGATGCAAACAGGCGTTTTGCGATTTCCTTTTTCTTCTGCTTTTTGGTTGATTTTTATGAAATGTTCCAAAAAACGGGTGATTTCGCTTGCTTTCGCAGAAGTGCCATAGGTTAATGCCATGAATTTTACAACGTTTTTCTGAATTTGTTGGAAAGCTGTTTTAAATAAATATTAAATAAAAAAATAGTCATTCGATTGCTCTAACTTTGTTCAAAGATAATCAAAGCCCCGATTTTGGAAAAAGTAATTGCTCATCGAAAAATAATCCACATTGACATGGATGCTTTTTATGCTTCCGTCGAGCAACGGGATCACCCGGAGTTGCGCGGGAAACCTATTGCGGTGGGAGGATCGGGGAAAAGGGGAGTGGTAGCGGCTGCAAGTTACGAAGCCCGCAAATATGGCGTTCGATCTGCAATGCCGAGTGTGACAGCTTCGCGGTTATGCCCTGATTTAATTTTTGTCAAACATCGCTTTGATGTGTACAACAAAGTGTCGAAGAAGATTCGTGAGATTTTTTTGGAATACTCCGATCTCGTCGAACCATTGTCGCTTGACGAAGCCTATTTAGATGTAACCCACCCGAAAAAAGGACCAAATTCTGCTACTTTAATCGCAAAAAAAATACGGGAAAGAATCTTTGAAAAAGTAGGATTGACTGCTTCGGCAGGCATTTCTTTCAACAAATTTTTAGCTAAAATAGCTTCGGATATCAACAAACCAAACGGAATGAAAGTCATCGAACCTGCAGAGGCCATTTCCTTTCTTGAGCAACTGAAAATCGAGAAATTTCACGGCATTGGAAAAGTCACCGCAAAACGAATGCACAGCATGGGAATTTTTAGTGGCGCGGATTTGAAAAAATTAAGTGAATTGGAGTTGGTGCAGCGATTTGGCAAAGTAGGGCGTTTTTATTACAAGATCGTCAGGGCACAGGATGATCGTGAAGTTCAACCCAACCGAATTCGTAAATCAATTGGAGCAGAACGCACTTTTAATGATGATTTGGTTGATTTGAATGAAATTTTTGAAAAAATTGATCCGATCACGGAGAAAGTTTTCGATTACATGAAGAAGACTGAGAACTTTGGCAGAACGATTAGTTTGAAAGTGAAAACGGCTGATTTCCAAGTGCTTACACGGAGTAAGACATTCAACAGTGAAGTTAACTCGCTAGACAAAGTTAAGAAAATCGTTAAAGAATTGATTGTTGACAATTACGATGATTTTGAAAGTGTGAGATTGCTAGGCGTTACAGTGTCAAACCTTAGTAAGGAACATAATCAAGAGGGAGTTCAGTTGGAATTTGAATTTCGCGATTCTTGATATTGGATAAAAAACTATGTATTAAAATTGATTTTTACTCAAAACCATAATTAAAAAGTATGTTATTTTGTGTTAACTAATTTTTTAATTTAAAACCACCTAAGTATGAAAACTATGTTAAAAATTAGCGCTTTGATTTTTCTTTTTTGTCTTACTGCCCAATTTGCGAGGGCTCAGGATATCATTTATAAAAAGACTAAAAAATCTTTAAAAGTAAAAGTCAAAGAAATTGGATTGGATGAAGTAAAATATGTAAAATATGAAGATCAGGATGGGGTGATCTACTCCATTGCGAAGGATGCGATTTTAAAAATAAAATTTGAAAATGGTGAAACAGAGTATTTTATCAGTGATTTCGATAATCCTGAGTATTATGCTGATCAAAAAAGGCGAGCCATAAAATTTAATTTTTTCAGCCCTTTGTTTGGTCATTCAGAATTTGCGTTCGAAAATAACCTGGCCCCAGGTAGAAGCATTGAAGCGAAGGTTGGCTTCGTTGGTTTGGGAAAAAACCTGGCTGAACGGGATGCCAGAGGGCTTTATTTGGGAGCATCTTACAAGTTTTATCACAAGCCATCTTATTATATGCGAGGCATGCATTATGCCCATATTTTGAAGGGGGGCTACATTCGTCCGGAGATCATTTTTGGTTCTTACAGCGAAAATGACCCTAACAAGGTTTACAATTCTGGTGAACGGCGAACTGTAAACTTTGGTTCTCTAATGATCAATGTTGGAAAACAATGGGTGTATTCTGATTTCTTTTTGCTGGATATGTATCTTGGGTTAGGATATGGATTTGACTCAGTAAGTAACGGAGCGACACATAATTTTTCCAATGTCAGGCTTGGTGAAGGGGTGAGCATTGCAATTGCAACTGGTTTCAGGATTGGCATTTTGATAAAATAAATGATCTAAATATAAAACTTTAAAAGCCTCTTTTGAGTATTAATTATATTCTGAGAGGCTTTTCTATTACAATATTATTTTTTCTTTTATGCCTGAAACTTTGATCATTTTTGATATCGACGGTACACTATTACATTCCAATCGCGTTGATAGTCAATGCTTTGCGCAAGCGTATGAGTTGGTTTTTAAAAAGCCTTTTCCGACGATTGATTGGCGACAATATCCTCATGTGACGGATACCACGATCTTTAATACAGTAATCCAGCAGCACTTTGGTCGCCAGGCTAGTGAGGAAGATATACAAAGGCAATTGGACTGTTTTGTAGGTCTTCTGACGGAAAATCGGAGGAAAGATCCTCAACAGTTTGCTGAAGTCCCCGATGCAAAAAATATGATCGAAAAATTAATTGACGACGATCGTTTTGTCATTGGAATTGCAACCGGAGGCTGGATGCGACCGGCTACTTTGAAATTGAACCATATTGGGATACCAACCGAGCACTTGCACATGAGTTTTGCAGATGGAAAAGAAACAAGGGAAGAAATCATCAACAGTTCTATCCAAAGTGCAAAACAACATCAGAACAATTTTAATCGAATTGTTTATGTTGGCGATGCTGTTTGGGATGTACAAACCACTCGTACTATGCAACTCAATTTTATTGGGATTAGGATCAATGGAGATCGTGAAGTTTTGCTTCGAGAAGGCGCCTCTCATGTCATTGAAAACTATAGAGATTATAGTCAGTTTTTACAATTTGTCGAAACCGCGAAGGTTCCCTCCCTTTCATCTAAAATTCAACAATAAATTTTGAACTTTCCGATGAAATAAAAAGTTAGGATTTACAAAGGCAAATGAACGGCAATTTATTTGTTGAAATTCCATTTTTTATTTGTTGATTTTAAAAAAATAGATTGTATATTTGCACCGCCTTAAAAATAAGGTTTGAAAAGACTTGGTAGCTCAGCTGGTAGAGCATTTGACTTTTAATCAAAGGGTCCTGGGTTCGAGCCCCAGCCAGGTCACATAAACCGCTTGTAATTAATTTTCAAATTGCAGGCGGATTTTCTTTTTTAGTGGTTAATATAAAGCGGATTGGTTCAATACTTCGAACGCTGAAGAATAAACAAGCGCCTTAAATCACTCGGCTCCACGTCGCTAATTTTGAGCGAGCATAGGGAATCGAACCCTACTCCTGAGCTTGGAAGGCTCTCACATCGCCATCAATGCTTTGCTCGCTTTTTGCACATCTACAATGAGTCGAACACTGTCCTACGGGATTGGAATCCGCTTGGCTCCCCAGCCTTAGATGTATTTTGCGGTCTATAACGGATTTGAACCGATTTGATTTCTGCCTTGACAGGGCAGCGGCCACACCAAGCAGCCCCATAGACCAATTTTTTGTTCTCCCAACCAGACTTGAACTGATAGTACCGGAGTCAAAGTCCAGTGTGTTAGCCTTTACACTATAGGAGATCATTTGCAGTCTCACGGGGATTCGAACCCTTGATCTTTCGGTTCGTAGCCGAATGTCCTTCCGTTGAACGATGAGACTTTTTTAGTACGCCCGTAGGGATTCGAACCCCAAATAACCGGATAGAAGCCGGAAGTCTTTCCATTTAAACGACAGACGTTTGTTGTATTGGTACCGGGGTTCGAGCCCGTATTGCGTGATAGAAGGTCTCGTATCCTGGCCAATTAGACGATACCAGCGTTGGGTGGTAAGCGGGACTCGAACCCTGTTCTCTAAGGTCACAACCTAGTTTTTTACCTGTTAAACTACTTCCACCATATTATTGTATGGGTGGAGGGATTTGAACCCCCGACCCCTTGCTCCCAAAGCAAGTACACTACCGAACTGTGCTACACCCATAAAGTGAAAAAGCCCCGTAGAACATTATCTACGGAGCTTTTCAAATACTATTTTTGATACATTACAAAATGGCATAGCCTAAGTCTCCATAGACAATTGTCTTGACTTGATCGCCTTCGGGCCAAATTGTATGTTTGTTAATTTTGTACATGATGTGATAAAAACTATGTTTTTCAAAAATTAGTTCGGAAGGTGTAAATTTATTTCAAAAAATTATTTGAACCTTCTTTTTCTTTTCTTCCAAGGAGCATTTTTTTGCCAATCTCCGGCCATAATACAACCATATGGAATAACTTCATCAACTACATTGCCTAAGCCGAATTCGTCCATTTGTTTGCGAACAGTTGTTGCATTTTTATAGGCAGATGGTAATTCGGAAATGTCAATTTCATTTGAAAAAAAACGTACGTCCAATCCCGCAGTTTCTTCCGCAAAGACTTGTTCAGTCGTTTTTCCTTCTTTGCTTTTCTTATGTTGTGTGCGGCTCATATTTCTTCCAGCTCCGTGAGGAGCAAATCCTAAATTGGTAGCATCAGTTTCTCCTTCAACTATCAAAACTGGTTCGGACATGTTCAAAGGGATCAATCGAGGGCCTGTTATATCCGGCATAAATTTGCTGTCTAAAGGTGTTGCACCTTTTGCATGATAGAACAAATCATCTTCTTTGAAAACAAAGTTGTGTTCATTCCAATACTGGTCGTGTTCATCCACTTTTAGCTTTTTGGCTGTGGCTTGGTGTATGGTCATATGATTCAGCTTTGTCCATTTTCGGATGGTTTGCAAAGCTTGCCAGTATAACTGTCCTTCTTTAGTATCAAACGGAATCCATGCATTTTGCCGTAAAGTGGATGTTGAAATTTCCTTTCTGAAACGTTCTGCTATTTGCATTCCTTTTTTGAAAAGCATTGCTCCAAACCCTCTCGAACCATGATGGGTTACCATCATGGTATTGCCTGTTTTGTTGGATTTTCCAACGAATAAAAAATGATTTCCATCGCCTTGTGTTCCTAAATGGGAACGGGCTATGTCAAAAGTTTTATCATCATCCAAAAGCGGATTAGATTTGATTTCACTCACGATTTCTTTGGACAATTTAAAATGCTTGCTGCGATTTCTCCCACCAAATCCAAAATGAGTAACCGCATGCGCTTTATCCAAAACATCTCTTGGGTCTGCTTTTCCAAAATCGGTCAACATCACTGAACAACATATGTCAGCACTATGCATGCCCGGATGGATTGCATTTTTTGCAATCACAACTCCACCAACCGGAATTGTTCCTTTCGGTCCAGCAGGACAAGCATCCGGCATGATCGATCCACCAACTAAAGTAGGTGTCTTCATTAACTCATTCATCGATTCTATTACTGCTTTAATATTTGACTCTTCCAATTCATTTTCAGCTTTGATATTGATAGCGAAATCTTGTGCTTCCACATGTAAATCGATCATTGGAGGAGGCTTGACGGAATCTAAATAATTGATCAGTTTTTCACCCTCCAATAGATTAACATTAGCATATTCCAGCGCTTCACCAAACCATTTTCCTGGTTTGTACCCTAGTCCAATTAAAGTTTTTCCGGTGATGTTCATTGTCAATTACAGATATTTCGTTAAATGAAACGATTATGAATATGCTTTCTGAAACCGAAGAACTGATAAAACAGTTCAAACATTTTTCATTATTTCCAGGGTTGAACGGAATTATTCCAGGTCTTGAGGATAAGATTGATACTGAAAAAAAACACTTCAACCAATTCATCTCTCATAAAAAAACGAAAACTTAAAAGGATTAAAATCTTTTTTATTCGTTTTGATACGAGATAATCAAGTATTGATTTCTAAACAAATCTGTCAAATCAATAGATTAAGAAGGGCTTTGACTCATTACAGGTGGTGTCATGAAGCATACGCTCATATTTTTGAAGCGTAAACAATAATTATAGAAACATGAAAGCACTTACTTTAATCAACAGAATAGTAGAAGGCAGTACCCAATTTATGCAAAAATATAGTTTTGTTGCTTTGCGATATTCTCTTGGAATCGTCTTTTTCTGGTTTGGTATTTTAAAACCGTTTGGACTTAGCCCTGCATCTGAGCTGGTTGCTGATACCGTTTTTTGGTTTTCGCCGGAATGGTTTGTACCGCTTTTGGGCTGCTGGGAAGTGACTATCGGTATATTGTTGTTTTTCCGTTCTACAGTACGATATGCGTTGATTCTTTTATTTTTGCAAATTCCCGGCACCTTTTTGCCATTGTTGTTCTTGCCGGAAGCGACTTTCACTGAGTTTCCTTATGGCCTGACACTGGAAGGACAGTATATCATTAAAAATCTGACCCTGATAGCTGCGGCAATTTCGGTTGGAGGAACTGTCAATCGAGCAAGCACTCAAAGTGAAATTCTTTAGTTATTTGTGTTAATGAAACAATGTCTGCTTTGGCTTGTGCCCGAAAAATTATCTCTTTAGATTTTGGCGTACCCTGGAAAGCATCTGAGTTGAAATCATTTTGAATGAAGGTTTAATACTCATGGTCGATCTATTCGGTTAAATGTTTTGTGTTTTTGGAAAAATTTTGTGTAAAAATGAAGATATTTTGAACCTGCTTTTTATTTTGCTGTTGCAACAAATGAACAACTAATTTTTGACATTATGCACCTTAAAATTTTACCTACTTTTTTACTTTTATTACCACTCTGTATTTTTGGGCAAGACAGCAACTTCGGTAATTGGATGATTTATATTGGTAACAAACAATTCAATGAAAAATGGAATTGGCACCATGAAGTGCAATACCGGAATTACAATATAATCAGCGATTTGGAGCAATTGCTTTTAAGAACGGGGATTGGTTACAATTTGACGGAAAAAAACAATAACCTTTTGCTGGGATATGGTTATATCCTTTCGGAAAATTACAGAAACGGGACGAATGAAAAAATCTCTGTAAATGAGCATCGGATCTATCAGCAATTTATTACAAATCAGCATTTTGGAAGAACTAGTTTGCAGCATCGGTACCGATTTGAACAAAGATTCGTTGAAGAGGATTTTAAAATGCGATTCCGTTATTTTTTACTCTTAAAAATTGCCCTTTCAAAACCAAGTTTGCAATCCAAAACTTTTTATGCCTCTGCGTACAATGAAATTTTTTTAAATACGGCCTCCAATGTTTTTGACCGAAACCGGGTTTATGGCGGCTTAGGATATAAATTTAACCACTTAGCAAGAGCTGAGCTGGGATATTTAGTGCAGCTTTTTGAAAAAGACAGCAGGGATCAATTGAATATTATTTTGTTTTTAAGTTTTTAAAAAAAGGATTCGAAGAAGAGCTTCGAACCCTTTTTGAATAACGGATTTCAATATCATTCATTTTTTAATAAAAAACGCATACCTACATAGAACTCCTGCCCTTTGGTCGGACCCCAGACGGAGGAGGTATCAAAGTGAGGACCAAATGGATTTTCCCAACTGATAATTGGTCTTTGATGCCTGAAATCAAAAATATTTTCACAGCCAGCATAAATTTCAAACCGTTTAAAATTGTATGTAAATTGAGCGTTTACAATGCTGTATGGCTTTGAAAAATCCGGACGTTGATAATCAACAGGATTAGATTTTGTATCAGGCAATCGCTGCTTGCCAAACCAATGCATATTTATATCAAAATGAAACTTCTTGGAGAGTGGAGCAAATCCAAAAGTCATTAAAAGCCGGTGTTTTGAATTAAATGGTAAAGACTGTTTTATACCGTCGCTTTCTCGATAAACATCCAAAAAATTGTAGCCAACCTTCCAGTCAATCCGCTCCCAAAATTTTAAAGTAAGCTCTGCCTGAAAACCATTACTGATGCTTGTTCCTTTATAGTTTTGAATAATGGCTTTGGTTGGATCAGTATCATAATCCGGAAAGATTTGGTTTTGAAAATTAGTGTGATAAAAGTCTGAACTAAAGTAACCTGATAGAAAATTGTTTTCCAGCCTTTGGACCAGGTTTAAACCACAGTTTACAGCTCTTTCAGGCTCCAATTCTTCGGTAATCAAAATATCTCTTGAACTCACCAGTAAATTGATGTTTTCACTATATAAATTCACTGTACGCCAGCCTGTACCAATATTTCCTCGAATGACCAATTTTGAGTTTACATCATATTTTAGTAATGTTCTGGGCGTTAATTTGAAGCCAAACTGGTTGTGATGGTCTCCACGAATTCCTGCAATCCAGGTCAGTTTATTGCCGAAAAAACGCATGGTGTTTTCAGCAAAAAGTCCTAAGATGCTTTCCTGTTTTTTATATTTTCCTGCATAAGATCGTTGCAAAACATCAGCAGTGAACGAAATATCTTCATTCAAATTTAAATACCGGAAACTAAGACCAGTTTTTAGGTCGTGTTTCTCCGAATAATTCCATTCATATTGAAAATTTCCGTACAAGCTGGTTTGGTCCGCATCGTATTTTACAGTTCCGAAATAAGATTTTTGGTCATGATAAAATGCAGAGGCAAACAAAACAAAGTTGTGATTGTCATCTAAACGGAAGCCAGTTTTCGTCCAAATCTCAGGTTGATTGAAGTTGACGGTTTGTCCATAAACTGATGAACTCCCTTTGTCAGTATCGGGGTTGAAAAAAGTTTGACCACCGATTCGTTGTTCATTCAAAAAGCGAATTCCAATGCTGCTGTTCCAGCCCCAGTCGGCTTCTTTTCTAAAATTCCATTTATTGAAAAGCATATACCTGCTCAGCAAAGGCAGATCGAGGAAATTATCCTTATCTCTGTCGATTTTGTCAGCAGGTTGGGTCGTATGAAATGCAGT
>JANQFJ010000146.1 GCA_028277915.1 Saprospiraceae bacterium | reverse complement strand
CTCCAAATTCATTCATAATATCACAAATCATGACTTGGCCTGAACCACATTTTACTAAAACCCCATCATCTTGTATGGAAATAACTTCCCCGGATTGATACCCGCTATCTTTCCCTTCGCCTTCTATAAAATTTGCTTTCTGAATATAGATTTTTTTTCCTTGATAATACGTCCAAGAATAGGGATATGGTGGTGTAAGCGCTCGCATAAAATTAAAAACGTTAACAGCCGGTTGATCCCAACAAATTTCCCCATCAGCCGGAGTTCGACGTTCACAATAAGTTGCTTGTGATTCATCTTGTTTAGAAAATGATACGCTGTTAGACTTTGCTGCATCTAGAAATTCTTCATATAATTCAATCGTTTTGGCAACAATTTGTGGTTAAATGTCTTGCGTTGATTCATCTTTGTTAACTTTTATGGGCTTTTGGCCAAAAATTTTACCCGCATCAATGCCTTGGTCATCAATCCTAAAAAGACTTACACCAACATTCTCTTCACCATTTATAATCGCCCATGCCGTCGGTGCAAATCCACGATATTTCGGCAAAAGTGAATCATGAGCTGCTAAGCAACCAAGCGGTATATTATTGTATAATTTTTTGGGAATAATTGTTCGCCAACCACAAACAAAAACGACATCAGGATTTAGTTTTAAAATCTCGTTAATTTGATCATCTTCGATTCGACGACAAAGATTCGAAGAGATTCCTTGTTTTTCACATAATTGTTTGATTTGTTTACACAGTTTAATCGGCTCATGCTCATCTTCTTGTAAGATAAATGCCGACACAACTTCTTCTTGCCGATCAACCAACCTTCTTAACAATTCAAATCCTCGACGTGTGCCACCAACAAACAATACTCTTGGTTTATTCATAATTAAAATGATTTTAAAACTTCAGCAATTCTTTTAACATCTGAATTCGTCATGACATTAAAAAAAGGCAGTAGAACACAAGTGCTACGTGCTACTTCTGAATTTTTTAACGATTGTGTAGCTGATAAATATTCTTTTTCTTGATGCGCATTCATAATTCCCGGACGTGAACTAATTTCTTCTTCTAATAAGCATTTCATAAGCTTATCGCGAGTAATGGGGGCATCGTTTAAAACGCGAATTGGAAAACTCTGCCAATTGGTGTGGGCATAATTTGGTTCGACTGGTAATACTAACCAGGGTATTTCAGATAACTCTTTCTTATAAACGTCCGCCAATTTCTGACGCTGCCGAATAAAGCCTGGTATTTTTTTTAGTTGCTCTAAACCAATTGCTGCTTGAATATCAGTAAGGCGATAGTTATAACCTAACTGTGGATATTCTTCAAAAATTATTCTTTTTGCGCTGTGTCGCTCTAAATCCGAAATGCTCATGCCTTGATGACGTAATAAGCGAAACTGCTCGTCATATTCTTTATTGTTGGTTGTGAGCATTCCACCTTCCCCTGTTGTCAAAACCTTCCGTGGATGAAAGGAAAAGCAGGCAATATCTCCATGAGGTTTTCCTATACGTTCAAAGGTCCTTCCCTGATCCAAAGATACTTCACTTCCAATGGCACAGGCTGCATCCTCAACAACAGGAATATTATGTTCTTGAGCAATGGATAAAATTGCATTCATATCTGCCGGCATTCCCATCTGATGAACGACAAGAATGGCTTTAGCTTTACTTAACGACGATTCTTGCGTAAGTTTTTCAGCTGACATATTATACGTATTTAAATCAATATCAACAAATACAGGCTTTGCACCGCAATATTTTATTGCATTTGCCGTCGATATAAATGAATGACTGACTGTAACAACTTTATCCCCTGGTTTAATACCAACCGCTAATAGAGCCAAATGAAGCGCTGTCGTGCAGTTTGAAACGGCACACGCATGATTGGCCTCAACAAATTGAGCAAACGCATCCTCAAATTCCTTAACCTTAGGACCTTGCGTTACCCAGCCCGATAAGATAACATCCCGTGCAGCCTGAGCTTCTTCTTCACCTAATGCTGGTTTTGCAATCGGAATTACACCTGAACTAATTTTTCTTGTTGATTGAGCCACTGAACTAACCTTTGTAGACCTTCTTTTAGATTCACTTCTACCTCAAAACCTAATTGCTCTTTAGCCTTTTCTGTTGAGGCTAAACGGCGCATAACCTCAACTTTCTTGCGGTCTTCCGGCAATGGAACATATTTGGGTTTTAAGTTTGATTCCATAACCTCTAGAAGTAAAAAACATAATTCCTCAAGCGATGTTTCTGTTCCACTAGCCACGTTAAAAACTTCATTCTCAACATCTGCTTTAAGGGCTAAGATGGTTGCTCGAGCAATATCTTCAATATAAACAAAGTCCATCGTCTGATTGCCTTCGCCAAAAATCAACGGCTGCTTGCCTTCTTTAATCAAATGATACCAACGGACAAAAACTTCCGTATACTTCCCATATGTATCCATTCGTGGACCGTAAATGTTAAAATAGCGTAAGGCATTAAAAGGCAAACCATACATATGATTAAACGACCGACACATTAATTCGTTAGCTGCTTTCGCTGCACCATAAAGAGTGAAATTATTATAGGGGTGATGATCTTCGCCCGTCGGAAATGTAGTTGCTTGACCGTAAATCGAAGCAGATGAAGCAAATACTAAACGCTTAATATTTTCTTTTACACACGCCTCAAGCACATTAAACGTTCCATCATACATAATCTCTAAGGCTTCTCGTGGCTCGCTTGCACAGTGCGTAATTCGAAGGGCAGCTAAATGAAAACAATAATCCTTATCTTTTACCAATTCAAACATCAAACTCTTATCGCGAATGTCTCCTTCAATAAGTTGTACACGTCCGGTCGATAATGGTTCGCTAATGTTATCTCGTGACCCTCGTATAAAATTATCGACAATGGCGATTTCTTCAACATCATCTTTCAAAAGTTGCTCAACAATGTAAGAACCTACAAAACCGGCTCCACCTGTAATTAATATTTTTGAATTTGAAATATTATGCATATTATTACTCATATGTACGGGAGACCCATTGGGTCGCCCGTACTTCAATCAACTTACCATCATTTTTTAACGATTGATCCGTCAATTCGAGCATTTGAACGACGCGCAAACCTGCTCGGCCATCATTGATTGGTCTTTCATCCTGCTCAATGCAATGCACAAAATATTCTAATTCTTTCTTTAAAGCTTCTTGATGTTCGATGCGCGGCGACCACATATCCCCGGAACGATATTCGACTAAAAGCTTATGAATTCCTTCTTTCGATTCTACATGAACACCTCGATCATAAATTTTAATTTTCTCATCCGGCTTTAAATCATCCCAGACGAGAATTTTCTTCTGTCCTCCAATCAACGTCGTGCGTACCTTAACCGGAGATAGCCAATTCGCATTAATGTGACCAATCAGATTATTTTCGAAATAGACTGTGATATATGCGATATTCTCATAACCGTTCTCAAAATGAGCCGCACCTTGCGCCTGTATCGCAATCGGTTTATTTTTAATCACATAATCCATAATCGAAAAGTCATGTGGAGCCAAATCCCAAATCACATTAACATCATGTTGAAATAGTCCCAAGCTAACCCTCGTCGAGTCGTAATAATTAAGATCGCCAAGATCATCGTTATCAATCACTTCTTTTATTTTTTGAACCGCCCCTGTAAAAATAAATGTGTGATCAACCATAATCTTTAAACCCTTTTGATCAGCTAAAGCAATCAATTCTTCTGCCTGTGCGACATTTGCTGTAAAAGGTTTCTCAACGAAAACATGCTTATCATGCTCAAGTGCTTTTTTGGCCAATTCAAAATGTGTCGAAACAGGCGTGACAATAGCTACCGCCTGAATGTCATCTGAAGAAAAAATATCATCTTCGTTTGTTGAGGTGTTGATAAATGGAAAAGACTCCTGCGCTTGATTGATGCGATCCGGACTCTGATCGCAAATGCAGCTTACTTTTGTTTCTTTAATTTGTGTAAAATTACGAACAATATTTGGCCCCCAATATCCATAACCAATCACACCGACATTAATCATGCTTGATGTTCTCCTGATTTGTAGTGATGTGCTCCCATTTTAAACATCAAAAGTCCTAAAATGCCTCCAAGAAAGGCAAATAGCGGAACAAACACAATGCAATTATTTACAAAAACTGCCATTTGAAACGACTGAATCTCAGAAAAAGAACCTGGTTTTAAAAAAGCCGTAACCAGTGAACACAGTGCTCCCGTCGGAATTCCCCATAAAAAAATGCCAACCAACATCCATGATCCCTTTTTGATTTCAGCCATTATTCTCCTGCATCAAAACCATCAACGACCTTTTTAACTTCCATTTCGGCCTTTTCGATCTTTGATTTGCATGTCTTGATTAAAGCAACTGCCTCTTTAACTTTTTCGGACAATTCATCAACATCAATCTCTTCGTTTTCTATTTTTTGAATGATTTCCTCTAATTTTTCAATTGATTTGCTGTATTTTGTTTCTGCCATATCTTATCCTTTTTTATAGTAATGTAGTAATGTGGAAATGTGGTAATGTAAAGACTCACCAACGCTTTTACATTACTACATTACAACATTACCACATTACATTTTTCTATATCTTCTTTTTTATTCGATTTTGAACAAGACTCTCTACAGTCCCATCAATAAGTTCCGTCATGACTGTATCAAGTTCGTTAATATCAGAAATTTTTCTAACCGCTTTTCCGCTTTTTGTCCGTGTAATACTAAAACCTCTTTTTAATGTGTTATCTGGATGAACAAAATCAACGAGCTTGATATAATTTTCTAATCTTTCGCGATCATTACGTAAACGTATTTGAATGGATTTTTTAAATTGCTCCTCAATCTGCATCGTATTCCTTAAATAATCCTTTAAAAGAATCGGCGATCTCGATTTAATAACTTCGGTCATACGAATAATCTGTTCATTGTGATCTTTTAAGAATTGTTGTGTATTTTGTTGCAGACCTTGGGCTTGATTTTTTAATCTTTGTTTTTCTTCACCAATTTTTTCCTCAATTGATTCCATAATGTGTTGAACTTTATCTTCCATGTCCTCAAGGAATTGTTGAACACACTGAACTAAAAATTGGGCAATTGCTGTCGGTGTCTTAGCATAAGTATGCGCTGCTAAATCCGTCACACTTAAGTCAATCTCGTGGCCAATTCCTGATAATACCGGAATTTTATATTTGGCAATGCGCTCAGCAATCGTTTCAGAATCAAAACAACTTAAATCAGCTTGTGAACCTCCACCACGGGCGATGACAACGACATCTAAATCTTTGATTTTCGCTAAGTCATCTAAGCCTAAACACACATCTTTTTGACAGTTTTTACCCTGCATAATTGTATTGCGTAAATAAATGCAAAATCCAAATTTACTTTTTTCAATTTCAGAAATAATATCGTTATACGCAGCCGAATCAAATGAAGTAATAAGGCCAACATTGAGTGGAACCAATGGCAAATCCAATTTCTTATTCTGATCAAGCGTTCCCTTTTTTTGCAATTTCTCGATCAGCTTTTTCTTTTCTTGCGCCAGTCGTCCTAGCGTATATGTTGGATCAATTTCTTCAACATGAATGCTTAAACTTCCTCGCGGTTCCCAGAAATCTACTTTGCATTTAACTTTAATTTCAATATCATCTTTGAGTTCAAAACCATTTTCACTTTTTTTCAAAACAGCTTGAATGGCTTTGTATTTTCCTGCCCAAATAACCGCACTAATCGAAGCGCTTATGTGATCTGAGCCATCTTTTTTTTCGACGAGATCAAAATAAACATGACCCTTGACCTGACGAAGGCGCTGCACTTCCCCACAAACCCACAACGCTTGCGGAAAACCTGCACTAATCACATCTTTAATGTAGGTGTTTAGTTGCGATATTGTTAAAATGTCTTGGTTCATTTGTATAAAATGATAATGTTGCTTGTTGCTAGATGCTAGTTGCTCGATTACACGCAACGAGCAACAGGCAACGAGCAACTATAGTAATTGTTCATACAAAGCTAAATCATCCTCTGAAAAACAAGCAAAAATGACTTTTTCCAATTCTTCAAACTCGTTCATAAATTCACTCACCGTATTAACAGCAATTTCGCACGCTTTATCTTTTGGAAAACGATAAACTCCTGTGCTGATACATGGAAAAGCAATTGTCTTAATATCATTATCTCTTGCCAACTCAAGCGAACGAACATAACAACACTTAAGTAGGTCTTCTTCCTTTCGGTTTCCACCATTCCAAACCGGACCAACCGTATGAATCACATACGATGCTGATAGATTATAGCCTTGTGTAATCTTGGCATCACCCGTTTCGCATCCACCAAGCGTTTCACATTCAGCTAATAAATCCGGTCCGGCGGCTCGATGAATGGCTCCATCAACACCGCCACCACCTAAAAGTGATGTGTTTGCCGCATTGACAATCGCATCAACTTCCAACTGTGTGATGTCGCCACAAATGGCTTCAAGTTTACTCATTTCCCGTTTTTTTCTTTAATTCATTTTAGATTGAAAAGCCTGCCTCGCCCCACCATCAAAAAATTCAAAGGGGCGGCTTAATCAAAAATCACCGTTTTATTGTTGTAACTTAATATCTTTCGCTCCAAATGCCAGCGAACGGCTCGACTTAAAACCACTTTTTCTAAATCTTCACCCTTATGAATTAAATCATCAAGCGTATAGCGATGACTGATACGTACCGTGTCCTGCTCAATGATCGGACCTTCATCCAACTCTTCTGTCACATAATGGCTTGTTGCGCCAATGATTTTGACACCTTTTTGATACGCTTGTTTATATGGATTTGCTCCCGCAAACGCCGGTAAAAAAGAATGATGAATGTTAATAATCTGATTTTGATAATTTTTAATAAACTGCTTCGTTAAAATCTGATGATATCGAGCTAAAACGATAAAATCAATTTGCTCTTTCTTTAAAAGATAAAGCTCTTTTTGCTCCTGCTTGGCCTTATTTGTCTTCGTAATGGGAATCCTATGAAACGCAACGCCAAAATCATTGGCTAAACTCTTTGCATCAACGTGATTACTAATAATGAGCGGAATTTCGCATCTGAATTGACCAGAACGATAACGATAAAGCAAATCATAAAGACAATGAAGATGTTTAGAGACAAAAATCGCCATGCGTGGCTTCTTATCGGTAAAATGAATTTCCCACTTCATCTTAAATTTCTTAGCAATGGATTCAAATTTTTTACCAATATCCGCTTTTTTGATCGAAAATCCTGTTAAAGACCATTCAATCCGCATAAAAAAGGTTTGATCATCAATATGCTGATCCGCATGCAGGATATTGCCATTGTGCTCATAGACAAACTGCGTAATGGTAGCTGTGATTCCTCTTTTATCCGGACACGAAACTAGTAGTATAGCATTAGACATTGGTTAGCTTTCTTTTTAGTGTTCAGTGATCTGTGATCAGTGTTCTTATACGAACACAGAACACTGACCACTGAATACTTAATTTGAATTCTTTTCCTCTTGAAATTTAAGCGAAACCGAGTTTATACAATATCGCTTGCCAGTCGGTGCTGGCCCATCATCAAAAACATGCCCTAAATGAGCACCACAACGAGGACAGTGCACCTCAATGCGCTTCATAAAGAAGCTATTATCAACTTTAGTTCCAATATTTTCCTCTGCCACAGGCTGATAAAACGAAGGCCAACCCGTTCCGGACTCAAATTTTGTATCAGAATCAAACAAATGCGTTCCGCAACGGATACAAACATACACGCCATCCTTTTTGTTTTTTAAAAGTTCACCTGTAAAAGGCCTTTCCGTCCCATGTTCTTCGGTGACATGATACACTTCTTTGTCTAATTCGTTCTGCCACTCATCAGAACTCTTATTAATGATTTCAACTTCTTCAAATTTGCCTGTAATGACATTCAAAACTTTAATTTTTCCTTGCTTATTTGCTTCTTTGGCTTCCATTTTGTCCTCCATGATTACAAAAATGGCGGAAATAATAATTAAAATGAAAAAAATGAATAAATTTTTCTTTTTCATCTCAAAAAATTTCTTACGGCAATTAATTTTTTAGAATTTTTCATGCTCTCAGATGCTACATCTTCTTAAGAGCGCGAAAATATGACCACGTTTTTAGATGGAAACTCTAGTTTCCATCCCATCCAGTCAGATAACCAATGAAAAGTTTGCTTTTGATAAAAACTGACATGTGTCGGATCGTTTTTATACCACCAATCATTAAATTTCTCGTCGGAATCGAGCATTTGTGTCATTAAACCGATAAAACCAATATTTGTTTTGAGCAAATGATCAAAAAGCAAAAATTCCTTTCGTGGTCGAGAAAAATGCTCAATTGTTTCGCTACACGTGATAAAATCGTATTCTTTTTGCAATAAATCATCATTCGGATAATAAAATGGATCATAATTATCCACTTTAAAACCTTTTTCACCTAAAAGATGTGATATCGTTGGTCCCGGACCACATCCAAAATCTAATCCATGAACCTTTTCAGGCAGTCGTTTACTTAAAGGATCAGTTAATTGCCTCAAAAATGTCCGATAACCTTCATCATTGGAGTCATTTTGATGTGTATCATAGCGCGCTTTTTCTTCTTCTGGCGATAAAAGTCCATCCGATGACATAAAAATGATGCCGCAGTCAAAACATTTCAGATATTCACGCTTGCCTAAGCGTGAATCATCACGTTTAAAACGAATTTCTGGACTATTTGATTCACAAAGAACGCATTTCATTGTTTTAGTATAAAGAATAAATTTACCAAATATTATTTTGGACACAGATTCTCACAGATCAAACACAGATTAACACAGATAATTATTTTTTTGAAATATCTGTGGGATCTGTGTGCAATCTGTGCAAATCTGTGTTCAATATTTTTATTAACATTACTATTTTCAGCTTTTTTTAATTAATTCTTCCTTTTCTTTTCTTGAGTACGCCTTTACTTGGCATTCACGTACCAGCGCATCCGCTCTTCGGCCACATAATTCTTCATAAATCAATTTAACTGGCCGTCTTGCGCGTGTATATTTCGACGCTTTGCCATTTTCATGCATCTTAAAACGTCGTTGAACATCATTGGTCACACCTGTGTAAAAAGAGCCATCTTTACATTTTAAAACGTATAAAAACCAATCTTTCTCGCCTTTTTTCTTTCGTTTTTTAGCTTGCTTTTCATGCATCACCTTAACCATATGTTTGATTTTTGGATGCATTGATATGACCTATTCAAAATCCTTCGACTCGCTCACGTTTTATTTATAACGTGTTCGCTCGCTCAGGATAGTGGTTCGCCGCTTAGAAATGGTGAGCAAACGAAAGTTTCTTAATTTATTTTAATTATTAAAACTTGAGTGCGTCGAACCACTAAATTACGCGATCATTTCCTCCATCAATTGAGACTTGACTACCTGTTGTTTTTGAAAAAATAGGCC
>JANQFJ010000133.1 GCA_028277915.1 Saprospiraceae bacterium | reverse complement strand
AAAAACGCTTCTGGTGGGTCTTCTTATAGTGGCCAGAAAAGTACAGTAAATAAGTTGAAACAAATTTTGCCGGAATATAAAGAGCAGCTAAATAGTTGATTGACAATTAGTTTGAGCTGTTAATTTTAGAAAAAATGTAAGTATGAGATACCAATTTTATTTTTATATATTCAGCTTTTTAATAATTTTAATTTCCTGTGAAAATGGAAAAAATACTACGAATGACTCCACCATTCAAAATCGATCGGAATCCGGTTATGAGTATATCCATCACATCAAAAATGATGGACCTAAACCAAAAGTTGGTGACCAGGTGACTTTTCACAATATCGTTTATCAAAATGATACCACTCTTTTATCTTCTACATATTACTTGCTAGAACCCCAGACTGCTATTCTGCCAGCCACGGACAAAGTACCAATTCCTGCACCGCCAGATTACGAAGTGTTGTTTCTAATGTCTGAAGGAGATAGTTTGACTGTTTTTCAGGAACTGGATACATTTCCTGTTGAACAATTGCCAAACGGTATCACTAATGAAGATCGTTTTACCTACCACCTTAAGCTACTTAGTATAAAACCAAAGGAAATAATTGATAAAGAACAGGCTGCTGTTAAAGCTAGGGAACAAACCGTAGCTGACTCCACAAATACATTGATTGATTTATTTTTAAAAGGAAAATTGACTGATCAGTTACAAACTACAGAATCTGGTCTTAAATACATCATCCACAAAGAAGGAACTGGTGAAAAGGTAAAAGATGGTGGATTTGCAAAAGTTCATTATTCAGGATTTTTGATGGATGGGACTCCATTTGACAATTCTTTTAGCAAAGCCCTTCCTTTGCCAGTGCGCATCGGTCGAGGCCAGGTTATTGCAGGTTGGGATGAAGCCATTCCGCTTTTAAATGTCGGAAGTCAGGCAACTTTATTTGTCCCTTATACTTTGGCATATGGAGTAGCTGGCAAACCACCTACAATTCCTGAAAAAGCTGATCTGGTTTTTTATGTTGAATTGACACAGGTTTATTAACACTTATTTGGTTTTTATGATTTTGAGGACGGTTGGGCTTTGGTTTTTTGTTTTAATTTTTAAAAAATAAATTCCATCTGAACAACCTTTCGGAAAATGAAATTTAACTTGTTGATTACCGATTGTTGATTGGATTTTTTTATTTAGAATTAATTTTCCTGAGATGTCATAGAGTCCGAATTCTATTTTGGTAACCGCATTTGAATAAAAACTTACAAAAAACTTTTCTTGAGCAGGATTTGGAAAAAGGTTGATTTCGCTTAAAAAGTTTACCTCCTCGGAAGTGCTGGAGACAAAGCATTCTGTTTTAAATTCACTTAAATCGGAAAACTCACTAAGTCCGTATTCGCAAACTGTTCTGATTTGAACCTGGTAATAAGTACACTCATTTAATTGGTCTAAAAAACAACTATTGGTATTGGTGTTGATGTACTTCCAGGGTTCCGATAGATTGACATTTTGATAACGGAGGGTATAAGAAGTCGCTTCATCCGTTTCCTCCCAATTTACAAAAGCTGAAAATTGAGTGATAGAATCGAATTCTATATACGATGGAGTAGTACAAATAAAGTCTTCATCATCTACAATATTGATACAATATTCTTCAATCTCACCGAAAAATTCATAATCACACGCAGAGGTGGGCGGAAATAAATATTTCATTATAACACGCATTCTCGTTGAACCTAAAAGTGCAGTGGACGGGATATGAATAATTGTTTCTACAGGATTGGTAGTAGTAAAGTAAGAATCATAGACTATTTCGTCAGGGGCATAAATGCCGTCATGGTCAAAGTCAATCCAAACCATATAATATTCTTCATATGGAAAGCTAGCAAACCCTGGAGTAATGACCATAGGATAAAACTGACCAACTTGTAGATTAGTGGATTGATCTTGGAAATGTGTAAAACCGTCATTGTTTCCCGAGATATTATTGAGGGTAAATAATTGGATTTGCTCAATCCATTCGAATGAGGTATTTGCTGAACTTTCAGTGCAATAAACATTGTCTATACAGGCGCCGCATCCTTTCGTGGTAAAATAAAAATGCTCTGTTGGCTGACTCTCTTCACCGCCACAAACTGACTGCAAGAAAAACTCATAATCTGTACATTCATTTAAATTCAGGATAAAGGTTTCATCATTCTGGCAAAGCAGGGAATTCCAAGTTGATTCAGCAACTTTTTTATATTTTAAAAGATAATAATCAATAAATAAGTTGCCAAACCACGATATTTCAACACTGTTTTCGTGAGTATGAAAATCTATCGCAATGGGAGGTGAACATTCCGTTGATTCTTCAATATTTACACAATAATCTTCAACTTCTCCAATGTATATATTATCTCCACATGGACCGACTTCCTCCTCAAAAAAGGATACACGCATTCTCGTAGAGCCCAGCAATGCATTTACAGGAACATACACAATTTTATCACTACAAATTTCAGGGGTTGCTGATTGGAGAATCAACTCACTTGCGTCCTCAAATACACTATTTTGATTATAGTCAATCCACACTTTAAAAAAACCTGGTAGTGGTTCCAGTTCGCTTTCTGATTTCAGGTTTATCTCATAGCTTTGGCCAAGCAATAAATCAACGGCTTGATCAGTATGGTCGCTATAACCATCAATGCTGTTGCCAGAAACATGGTTCAAATTGGCAATATTGACTTGATTTATCCAAATGAATGACATATCATTTGCTGACGAAGAACAATAGGGAAATTCCATACAATTGCTGCAACCTAGCGTTATTGCGATTAAATTTTCGGAAAGAGCGCTGGTCTGATTATTTGGACAAATGCTTTGCATTTGAAATTCATAAGCCGTACAAGAAAAAAGGTCGGGTATGATCAAACTGGAATTGTCTGTATAGATTATATTCCAATTTATTGAATCTACCGCGCGATAAAATATTTTATAAAGGGTTGCAGAGACTGTTTCGGTCCATTCTAACAATATTTTATTTTCATCAATTGCAGTGGCAGACAAAATCTGAGGTGGAACACAGCATCCTGCTGTTTGAAAAACATAACTCAAGGAATAATCACTGTTCAATGGACCACATTCTGAAGAAACCTGAAATTCATAATTGACACAGGGTTGTAACCCGTCAAGTAAAAATGGGTTTGAAACATTATTTAATTGAATCCAATTGGCTGCTCCCACTTCTCTGTATCGTAAATGAACAACTGTCGTGTTTATACCTGTTTGCCAATCAATTATCGCCGATTCAGCTGTTATTCCATCAATTTCAATGGAATAAGGTGGATAGCAACCTGAATAATTGCAATCATCCAACAGCAATTGGAGGCTATTTGCAACATTTAGCCTGCCTCCAGTTACAGTGATTCCCTCCAGGTATTCGTTTTCCTCAACACCATTTAGGATGTATTCTTTTACTAGCAAACTGGCAGATTGAGGTTGATTTTTTGCCAAAGCAATAAAGCTAGGACATGGAGCTGAATATAATAATGCAATAGCTCCGGCAACTTGTGGAGCTGCTGCAGAAGTACCTGAAATTACTTCATAGTCGTTATAAATATTTGTGGTGAAAATGTCTTTTCCAAAAGCTGCTAGATCAATACTTACTGGTCCATAACCTGCGTTAGGTGGAATTTCATCATTTTTATCAACTTTTGTGGTAGTAACCAAAAAATCACTCGGACAGGTAGTAGGAAGGTCACCTACCTCATCAACATTGATGTCCAGATTAGCGGTGGCGGCAGCATTTAAAATACCAACCAAACCTAGCGAGTCATATATACTGCACCAAACGGGGGCATCATTCGGATTACCATAGTTTACACCCCATGACGAATTAGTGACCACTACAAAGGCGCCTTCAGTACCATTTGATTCATTATATTTTTTTCTAGCTTCAAATGCATAGGAATAAGCTGCAACAACATCCGAATTGCTAAAGCCCCTGGTTACAAGCATTAGTTTGATGTTCCAATTGAGGCCGGTGATCCCTGTGTTGTTATTTCCAACAGCACCTGCGATACCAACAACCTGAGTACCGTGAGTTCCTGGATTATTATTGTTGCTGATATCATCATTCATTAGAGTGACATTCCAGCCATAATAATCATCAACGTATCCGTTATCATCATCATCAATTCCATTGTCCGGAATTTCGTCATGGTTGATCCATGTATTTTCAAAAAGGTCTTCATGATAAATATCAAACCCTTCATCAATCACACAAATAACGATAGTATCACCATTTAAAGAAACCCCTCCAGTGGTGGTCTCCCATGCTATTTCAGCATCCAGGTCAACTCCAGGTGTTCCGCCATTTTGACCTAGGTTGTTGAAATAATATTGGAAATAATAAAACGGATCATTTGGAGGGGTTCTGTTTTCTATAAAAAAATCAAATTGTGCATTTTCAACAAAAGGGGAGTTATTAATAAAATTTAAAAAATCATGCTCATTGATCCGATTGTGATCAAATCTAATATTCCAAATACGAAATGGCGCTGAAATCAATTTAATCGCTTGAAGATCAGTTCGTTGGCTTTGAAAAGATTGGGCAGAATTTATGACGTTTTCAATTTTTGAGGATTCTTTTAATTGGATCGTAATAACACCCAGTTTATGGTCAAGTCGTTGGGCGAAGAGACCTGAAACAACTGAAAATATCAATATAAATATTGAAAATACAATTCTTTTATTGGCAGATAGTTTAATCATAGATTGCTGATAGCCTTAGGGTAAAGTTCTGTCTGTTTAATCACAAATTTACAAACAAAGTAGCTCAAACATTGCCATAGAAATGACAAATCATTGTATCGAAATTAATGAAAGATTGATACCATTTTTAGATTTGAACTTTTTTACTTTTGATCTTCGTTTTTAGATTGAAAAAATCAATCATTTTTTAACTTTGCAACATGACAATTGAACAATTAAAAACACTAAAAGAGCGACTGCTATTGATAAGGAGGTATCTTTGACGTTGACAAGCGTTTGATGCAAATTGAGGAAAAGGAACAGCTTTCTCAAGACCCTGATTTTTGGAATGATTCCAATAAAGCCCAAGGCATCTTAAAATCATTAAAAATTGACAAAACCTGGATCGCCGAATACAACGATCTCCAGACAATTATTGATGATACCGAGGTGCTTTATGAATATTATAAAGAAGGAGAAGCTTCTGAAACTGAAGTGGATGAAAGCTACCAGACTGCACTTCGGGAATTGGAAGAATTAGAATTTAAATCTACGCTTAATCAACCAGAGGACGAGTTGAGTTGTATCCTTGAAATCAATGCTGGTGCCGGTGGGACTGAGAGTTGCGATTGGGCGCAAATGCTCCTGAGGATGTATTCTATGTGGGCTGATAAAAATAATTTTAAATGGTCAGAACTAAACCGTCAGGACGGTGATGTTGCCGGAATAAAATCAGCTTCTATCGAAATCAACGGAGATTATGCATATGGCTATTTAAAAGGTGAAAATGGAGTACACAGGTTAGTACGTGTAAGCCCTTTTAATGCTCAGGGAAAACGCCAAACATCATTTGCTTCCGTTTTTGTACACCCGATGGTAGATGATTCAATTGAAGTAGAGATCAATCCCGCTGATATTGAATGGGATACTTTTCGGGCTAGTGGTGCAGGCGGTCAGCATGTCAACAAAACGGAATCGGCAGTACGTGTGAGACATTTGCCAACCGGAATAGTTGCTGAATGTCAACAGGAGCGCTCCCAGCACATGAACAGAGAAAAAGCTTTACAGATGTTGCGTTCCAGATTGTTTGAGCTAGAACTGAAAAAGCAAATGGAGGAAAAGAATAAAATTGAAGCTTCAAAAACAAAGATAGAGTGGGGGGCTCAAATCAGATCTTACGTTTTGGATGACAGACGTGTAAAAGACCATCGCACCAACTACCAAACCAGCAATACGGATGCTGTGCTTGATGGTGATATCGATGCTTTTTTAAAGGCATTCTTAATGAACGAAGGAGTAAAAAACTAAGATTTTAGCTCGACAGAATCTCGTATCCAGTTTTCATAAGACTCATTGGCTTCCACATCAATTTTCATTATGCAGGGCACTTCATATGGATGGATTTTTTCAACTTCTTTTTTTAAACCTATCCAATTTTCAGGAATCGTTTTAACAATGGAGACCCATTCATTTTCGGATTGGATGGCGTCATTCCACCAATAAGCACTCTTCATTGGAAATACATTGGCGCAAGCAGCAAATTTTTGTTGAACCAGATAGTTTGAAAATTTCATGGCAACTTTCTCTGTTGCATGCGTAATATAGACTATGATAAAACTCATCGGTCAAAGTTTGATTGCTTCAAAGGTAAAATATGAATGACAAAAAATTCCAAAGACTCTTAAAAATTGTAATTATTGCCTCTGTTTTTCTATTTGCTGGAAGAGCCTGGCAACATCTTTTTTGGGATGCACCTTTTCGAGCATTGCTTTGGGATGAATCCTGGATGAAAGGAATTGTTGAGACTTTATTAAAAACTAATTGGGAGGATTATATCACTGATAACAAATTTGATTATAAAATCCAGGCAGCTATTAGAGGATTTGGTTGGTTTTATTTGATTTGTGCATTATTAGTTTTATTGGCACTAAGGCTGAAAAAAATATCTGAAGTATTTATGTTTTTGGGATCACTGAGTTTAATTTTATTAGCTGGTCTTTATTGTAAAGAAAGATTTTTTAGCGTCGGCCAATTCTTCGAATATTCTATCCAGTTTTCTACTCCACTAATACTTTTGATGATGGTGAGAAATCAAAGAATCACCCCAAAAATGATTTATTTTCTCAAAATCATTATAGCATTAACTTTTATTTGTCATGGATTGTATGCTGTAAACTATTACCCCCGTCCGGGGAGATTCATGGACATGACCATCAACATTTTGGGTATTAGCGAATCCAGTGCTGAGTATTTTTTGACAATAGTTGGTTACTTGGATTTTGTTATAGGAATTGGTGTATTTCTATCTTTCCGGTATTCGAAATATATTTTGATCTATGCCATTATTTGGGGTTTTTTGACAACGTTTGCCAGAATTTGGGCCAATGTTTATTTTGAATACTTTTTAGAAACACTCCATCAGTGGTGGTATGAAGCAGCATACCGGGTGCCTCATTTTTTGATTCCTCTCGTGTTGTATTTAATTTTAAAAGACAAACCTAATTTAAAACGAAAGGCAAACTACTGATTTGTTTTTGATGATGGAGGATTTGTAAAAAATATACACCTTTTTCCAAGTCGTAAACATTTATGGGGAGATCGTTATTCCCTTTTTTAATACCATTTAAATCTTTTCTTAAAATTACCTTTCCATCAACACTTACCACATTTATAGAAACATGATCTTCAAATTCCCTGGATGAAAAAAGAGTAATTTTTTGATTTTGTAAAACAGGATTTGGAAACAATCTAAATTCCACAGGTTTGTCCTCAATTACGGCTACATTAGTTAATTGAGAACAATTCACCGAGTCAACCCATTCAAAGGCAGTTGTCAAAATCTGGTTTCGATTTGGAAAATCAATAGTATGTCCTACGCCACTCATTAGTAAAGAATTGACGAGCGCATTATTTGATTCCAAGGCATTTTTAATTGGTGTAAACCTAGTACCTGGGGAGTCATTCGCACCATGGACAAGATAATAAGGCTTACCCTCTGCATTTTGGATCACAGAATTAACTTCTGAAGTTCCATTGATAGCAGCACCAATTGGAATAAAACCTCGAAACCGCCATATGTGATTCAAACCATAGGTATAAGTAGTTTTACCTCCCCAGGAAAATCCCATTGCATAAACTTTTTCCGGGTTGATATTGTACCATAAAAAAACAGAGTCCATCAAAACGGAAGTAAATGCTGTATCGATAGGATCATCCACCTGGCCATCAATTCCTCCATCAGGACAAGCAAGTATCAGGTTATTGATTTCTGCAAAAGCAATGAGGGTATCACACCAGCTTTCCGCATCCCATCGATTGGTGTTAAAAGGGTGAAAACCAATCATCAAACGATGTGGGGAATTTTCATCATAACCAGACGGAATATACAGTGAATATTTTTTTGTCGGATCGGTTTGAAATTCAAAAGATCCGTCAATTCGCTCCTGGCTATTTAAGGAGTTTAGGAAAAAGGAAATAATCAGAAAAGGTAATAGTTTTTTCATGGTTTTAATTTTGAATAAATGTAAAAATTAAAACCTGTTCTTTTCCAGAAAACAAAATCTTCTGTCTTTGTATTGACATAGATTAAAGTCCAAGAATATAGGCCATTTGGAGTAAGTCATCGTCCAAAGGCTTTTCTTTAGTGATTGCATCTTCGAAAGAAGTGTACTTTATTTTATTATCGACGATTCCGACCATAATGTTTTGCTCCCCTTTTACCAATGCTTCCACAGCGGCGAAACCCAATCTGCTTGCCAAAACCCGATCCATGCAAGTTGGTGCTCCTCCTCTTTGTAAGTGACCAATAATGGTCACTTTAGTATCGTAAAAATCAAATTTTTCTTTAATTTTTTTGGCAATTTCAGACGCATCACCGTTTTGGTTGCCTTCAGCCACAATCACCAGGCTGAATAGTTTTTTCCGTTTTGCACCTTTTTTCAAATTAGCAATTAAGTCATCAATTGACGTTTCCGTTTCAGGTATCAAAACATTTCCGGCTCCGCTTCCAATTGCAGTATTTAAAGCAATAAATCCGCTATGACGTCCCATGACTTCCACAAAAAACAATCTGTTGTGAGAGTCGGCAGTATCACGGATTTTATCCGCGGCATCAACAGCTGTATTTATTGCTGTGTCGTATCCGATGGTAGAATCCGTACCAAATAAATCATTGTCTATAGTCCCAGGAATTCCGATGAATGGAATTTTATATTCTTTTGAAAAGATATCCGCTCCAGCTAATGTTCCATTTCCACCAATCGCAATACAAGCATCTATGTCATAAGCAAGGAGGCTTTCAAAGGCATTTTTTCTACCTTCATTTGTTTTAAATTCTTCACTCCGTGCTGTTTTTAATATTGTTCCTCCTCTGTGAATGATATTACCCACGTCCTTTGTTTCAAGTCGATTTAAACTACCTTTTATCATTCCTTCAAAGCCTCTCGAAATCCCATAAATGTGTAAATCGTGATACGTAGCTGTTCGGACTACCGCACGAATGGCTGCATTCATGCCAGGAGCATCCCCTCCGGAAGTAAATACAGCTATGCGTTTTATGTCAGGTTTCATAGATGTTTCCCTTTATGAAAGTCGCTAATTTAAAAGTTGATATGATATTGCACTAAATTGTCAATCGGTTTTCTAATTACTTTTCCCAAGCGGAGCCTGTGTTCTGATAGAACATTTTCTAGATTTTCTTTGAAATAATGTGCAATTGATCCTACAAAATGGATCGGAACTGAATCGTAATTGCTGTATTTCAAAATTTGACGTTCCACAAAATCGGATAAAGCGTTATTTATCAACTCGTGGATATTTGGGTGTTCTTTATTATCAAAAATAAATTTAGAAAAAGATGCAAAAAATACATTAGCAGTTTTGTCTTTATACATCCGATTAATTAATGCCCTGTCTTCAAATTTGAAAGTATTTTTAAATTTTATTTTAATATCGTCTTGTAATTCTCGATAAAAATAGCGCCTAAGAAGCATTTTCCCCATATAATTTCCGCTTCCTTCGTCACCCAACAGATGGCCCAAACTTGGGATTTTATCATTTATTTCCTCTCCATTATAAAAACAACTGTTAGAGCCAGTACCTAAAATGCATGCAATTCCAGGCTTGTCTGTGCAAGTGGCTCTAGCAGCAGCCATGAGGTCACTTTCAACAAAAATTGCGGCATTTGGAAAAATCGGTTTTAACCCTAGTTCAATTATTGAACATCTGAAATCATCAGAACAACCAGCTCCGTAAAAAAATACTTTTTCTGCCTTTTCTGTTGGGAATTTCTTTATAAATTCCTTTTGCAATTCTTTCTCAACTGTTGCTGAAGAAACAAAAAACGGATTAAAACCAATGGTGGCCATTTGTACTTGTTCTTCTTGCCCAATTATAATTCTCCAATCTGTTTTAGTTGAGCCACTATCAGCAATGACAATCATAAGGTGTAATTTAAAAATCTTTCAAAAGTAGTGTGTTTTTGACACTAACCTACAATTATAAATAATATTTCCGAATAAAAAAGAGCGAAACAAATCAATGGTATTCATAAAACCTTGCTGTGAATACAGAAATCTCAGGTTTTTTTGTCGGAATATCCCACCACCCATCATACCGAATAAAATCAGGCACATAATAATCATCAATTTTCTTTAGCTCAATTTCCATGTTTACATCAAAATCGAAAAGAGAACCCGAGTAAGCCAACGAATAATTCCTTGCAATGACCTGAAAAGTAGATTTTTCGAAATATGTTTCCAGTGTTTTAATGACGGTTTTTCCTTTTTTATTTTTTTGAAATTCGGGTTTGACGCTCACACCAAAAACATAGCAATCATGAGCGTCTTTATACTTTTTAGAAGTGATTGAATAGTCATAGTATTTAGACATTTCTTTGGAAAAAATTGCTGTCTTTTTACCAATGAGGGGAATATTGGCTTTTTCACCAGGACTGAAAATTAGTTTTTTTAATTCCTGAATATGCTTTTCCATGCCTTTCAAATTTTGATTGAAATCTGGAATTTTTTCTGAATTACAAACTTTTCCATGGGTGAAAAATATCCGATCATACATTTTTGCGGTGTAGTAGCGATGCTTTCTATTTTTCTTAAAAAAATTACCTTTTACAGACTCGTTTATAAATTTCATGTTTCGGCATTTTCCGTCAAAATATTGTTTTGTTTGGATAATGTATTTCGCTTTCGTTTTATGCTTTTTGGAGAACATTTCAATTTGATTATCAGCCAAATAGGAGAGATGCCTGATATTGTTGAACGCTTTGTAAAAAGATTGGTCATTTCTAACCATGTCAATAAAGTCCTGAATATCCAGTGTATTCCGCGAAGCACTCACAACCACTGAATCCAATAAAATAATCCCTCCAAAATCTCCAAAGTTATAAACTGAGGTATCTCTCTGCGAGAGAGTAACTGTATTTACAAGTACGACTACTAAGAATATCAAAGCAAAACGTAACAGTAAATAATGGTATATTATCTTACTCAGACTAAATTTCCTTTCAATTTTCATTTTAAAAAAAATACAAAATAAATTCACCTATCAAAACTGGAAAAACATTGCTTTATTACTAATTTTGCCCCGAAAATAATTGAATAATTCTTTTTGTGTTGTTCCATATTAAAATAATTGATTAAAATAAAAATTAATGAAAAATATAACCGTAATAGGAGCGGGGACCATGGGAAACGGAATTGCCCATGTTTTCGCCATGAAAGGATTTAAAGTTGTACTGGCAGATATATCTGAAGATGCGCTTTTGAGGGCAATGGCCACTATAAGTAAAAACTTAAGTCGCATGCTTTCTAAAGAAAAGATCACGGAAGAGATCAAAAATGAAACACTATCGAATATTACCACTGTAACTGAGATTGCTGATGCTGTAAATGATGCTGACCTAGTAGTTGAAGCTGCCACTGAAAATCTTGAACTAAAACTGAAAATCTTTGAAACAATCGACGAAAATGCGCCAGAAAATGCCATTCTCGCTTCGAATACTTCATCAATTTCAATCACAAAAATAGCTTCTGTTACTTCCAGACCGGAAAAAGTTATTGGAATGCATTTTATGAATCCGGTCCCTATCATGAAATTGGTGGAAATTATACGTGGATACTCCACCTCAGATGAAGTAACAAAGACCATTGTCGATCTTTCGAAAAAATTAGGCAAAATTCCCGTTGAAGCAAACGATTTCCCTGGATTTGTATCAAACAGGATTTTAGTCCCGATGATCAACGAATCCATTTATGCGCTTCATGAAGGGGTAGCAGGAGTAGAAGAAATTGATACTGTGATGAAACTAGGTATGGCTCACCCAATGGGACCTTTGCAACTCGCAGATTTTGTGGGACTTGATGTTTGTCTGGCTATTTGCAATGTACTTTATGAAGGATTTGGAAATCCAAAATATGCTCCTTGTCCTTTACTGGTCAATATGGTTACGGCAGGAAAGCTAGGAAGAAAATCTGGAGAAGGATTTTACAAATACTCCAAGGATTCGAAAGAATTGGTAGTTGCTGATAGTTTCAAATAAAAAAACTCAAATTAATGCTGGTCATCCTTAAAATCATCAAGGACTCTGCGTTCTTTTTTTGTTGGACGTCCAGCACCTTTTTCTCTTCTTTCAGGGGCAGCTTTTCCGATAAACCAATCTTTGTACTTATTTAACTCCTCTTCGGGGGTTAAGTTTTCGTAGCATGGCTCAGCGAGTGTAGCTGAAACTCTTTTATCTAAAAGGTCGATCACTTTAAAAATCAGGTTAAAACCATTTTTTCGTACCTCAAGGACTTCTTCTCTTTGTAAAAGATAAGCAGGTTTTAGGTTGACACCATTGATTTTCACTTTCCCTGTCTTGCAGGCATCAGTAGCCATTGACCTGGATTTGAAAATCCGGACGCTCCACAACCACTTATCGACTCTGACTTTTTTAAGCACTTAGACCTTCTCTTTTTTTAAAACAGGATATTCCATTTGGAATGATTCCAAAGTTTCAACAACTTTTTTGGCAATAACATAATCTCTGTACCATTTTTCATCAACGGGTACGATATGCCATGGAATTATCGAATTGTTGATTGCTTTTTCGTAACAATCCATGTATTTTTCCCAATGCTTCCGTTCTTCCCAATCCCCAGGATTGTGTTTGTAATTTTTTCTCGGATTGTCAATTCGGTCCTGTAATTTGAATAATTGCATTTCATTTGAGAGATGCATGTAAAATTTCAAAACAGTAGTATTATTATCAAAGCTGATTAGTTCTTCAAAAGTATTGATCGCAGCCATTCTTTTTTCTGCATGTTCTTCAGAAATCCAACCATGAACACGCTGAATCAAAATGTCTTCATAATGTGAACGGTTGAAGATCATGATTTCTCCTTTTCTCGGGGTATTTTTGTGCACTCTCCATAAAAAATCATGCGCAAACTCTTCATCGGTAGGTTTTTTAAAAGCATAGAAATTAGTACCTGCAGGGCTACATCTTCGGAAAACCTTTCTCGTTGCGCCGTCCTTACCACTTGTATCCATGCCCTGCAAAACAATCAAAAGACTATGCTTTTTTTCAGCATACATAACTCTCTGCAAATCAGAAATATCATCTACCAAATCTTCTGTAATTTCCCGAATTTTTGATTCATCAGTTCCAGGTGGAGGAGTGGTTGGTATTGCATTAAGTTTGATCATAGTTTGGAAATTTTGATGATTCAATTTAAGGTTATGTTGCCATTTTACTTCTTTTTACCAAATATGCCTGTAAAACTTGTTTAAATCCTTTTTTAATATCTGCTTCAACAAAGTCAATTTTGTATTGCAAACATTTCACTTTTAGTTTTTCAACGAAAGTCCGCATTTGATTGACATAATAATCTTTAACCTGATTTGATTGCAAACGTACTTTTTCTCCAGTCTCCATATCGATAAAGATGTAAGGTCGATTTTCAAATTCAAAATCAATCTCTTTCGATTTATCCACAACGTGAAATAAAATCACTTCATGCTTATTGTGCTTAAGATGCTGCAATGCAGAAAATAATTGGTCTGGATCTTCGCTTTCTTCAAACATATCGCTGAAGATCATCACCATTGATCGTTTATGGATACTGTCGGCAATTTGATGTAATGCTGCCGCTGCCGATGTAGTTTTGTTTCTTTCAGGGTTTTGAATCAATTTTTCTAAATAAGTAAGCATCAACCTGTAATGCGCTGTGCTTGATTTGCATCTCGAATGGATATTGACCTCATTGTCAAATATACTCAAACCAAAAGCATCGCGTTGCTTTTTTAAAAGATGCATCAAAGCCGCCGCAGAAAGTGCTGAAAATCGCAATTTGTTGATATAATCTTTCGAATTTTTAGAAACTTCCGGAAAGTACATCGAAGAAGATGAATCAACCACGATTTGGCAACGCAGGTTAGTTTCTTCTTCGAACCTTTTTAAAAAAAGTTTATCTGTTCGGGCATAGACTTTCCAATCCATATTTTTAGTGGATTCGCCCTGGTTGTACAATCGATGTTCAGCAAATTCTACCGAAAAACCATGAAACGGACTTTTGTGCAATCCAATAATAAATCCCTCAACAACCTGCTTGGCCAGCAATTCAAGATTGCCTAAATCTCTGACATCATAATTTTCCAGTAAATTCATCTAAGTTTTTTCTTTTGTTTAAACTGTAAATACAAACGTGGTTTTAACTGAACTGTTGCACAAAATAGAAAAGCCCTCGTTTCGAAATTTATCAAAACAAGGGCTTTAAAATATTACTTTTTCAGCATTTATTGGAGTAGTGCTTCAATTTTCTCAGTTAGGTTTTGCTTAGTGGTTACTCCAACATGTTTGTCAACGACTTCTCCATTTTTCAAAATTAGAATAGTAGGAATGCTACGAATTCCGTACTTCATCGAAATTTCAGGATTATGGTCAACATTTACTTTTCCAACGACTACTTTTCCGTTGTCATATTCGTTAGCAAGTTCTTCGATGATTGGTCCGATCATACGGCATGGTCCGCACCATTCTGCCCAAAAATCCACAACTGCTACAGATTCTGTATCAATTGCTGTTTCTTGAAAGTTGCTATCTGTGAATTCAAATGCCATGATTTCTTATAGTTTAAATAATTAAAAATTCTGTGAATGCAGTTATAAACATGTTTAACTCTACAATAGTTGCAAAGATAGTGATAAACTTTGAAGTAACTGTCCAAATTAAGACAGATTATACTCTCAAATAGAACAGCATCCTCAACTACGAATGATCAAGGAACATACCAATGCAAGATTTCTGTCAAAGTGTCAGTGTGCCAAGAATTGCCTGTAATTCCTCCATTGAAAAAGCCTGTTGATAAAAAAGTCTACTTCCATCTTTATTGTTGATCAAAAGTAAAGCCGGGAGATCGCCATTCCATTGTTGATCAATCTGCGTGGCCCAATCATCTAACTTTGTTGTTGAAATTGTATAAACCTCTTCAACAATTTCGTTCTCTCTGATATAGGCATTTACCTGATCGGGGTGAAGATTCTTGGTATTGACGTATCTAATTTCAAGTTTAGAATTAAACTCTTGGTTTCTGGTTAATTGGTTTAAATACCGATTGATCTCAAGACAATTTGTACAATCCAAATTCCAAAATTGGTACAAACACCAGCCGCTGGTATCCGTTTCAATAATTTGATTTAAAGTTTCCAACTTTATGAGTTCAGCTTTTTTGCCAACTGCTTCAGCCAGTTTCAATTTATCTTCATCAGACATTTCAGTATCCCCCAATGAAGATCCATGAGGTAATGCAGATTCAAAACTATCGATATGCTCAACCTGGTTGTTTTTTTCAGAAGGATCTTTTTTTGGAGCTTCGCAACTCAAAACAGCTATGTTCAGTAAAATACAAAACCAGGAAATAAAATTGTTTTTCATATTCTTTTCAAAATCCAAAAAGTATTCAATTATTTTTGTGCGTTAAAATTACTATTATAAAATTAATGAAATGCTGAGCCAATTAAAAAATATTGATCGTCGATGGATATGGATAGGGTTAGCAATTTTAATAGTTTTATTGCGAATTATTTCAAGCTATTTCCCTTACATTGTTGAATCGCTTTACAGTCGAGGGTTGTTTCGTGTGCTTCGTTTTGTAATCGATAATTCCATTTCACGATCACCATTTCCTTTGCTCTATGTTTTTCTATTTTTATTAATGTTATGGGGTGTTTATAAATTTGTAAAAAGGGGAAAAAACTATTCCTCTTTTCAAGAAAAATTACTTGATTATCTATTTTCAACAATTGCCTTCGTTGGAGGTCTGGTTTTCTTTTTTATTCTTCTGTGGGGCTTCAATTATGCCAGAATACCATTGGAAAAGCAGTTGAAAATCAAACCGATCCGTTTAACTGATGAAGAATTGAAAGAAGAATTTCAATCTGCTTCAAACACTTTATTTGGAAGCTATGCGAATTATCAACGCTTAAATAAAGATGATGATTTTGATCTTTCCAACATTGAAAATGAAATCAGAAAAGAAGTGACCAAAACACTTCAAAGTTTTGGATACCCTACACCTGGAAGAGTTCGAGCCAGGTTGCTCAAACCCAAAGGCATCCTTTTGAGAATCAGTACCGCTGGTGTTTATCTTCCCTGGGTTGGTGAATGCCATATCGATGCAGGGCTTCACCCGGTCCAGATTCCAAATGTGATGGCACATGAGTTTGCCCACGGATATGGCATTACCGACGAAGGCTCCTGTAATTTTATCGCCCTGCAAACCTGTTTGAATTCTGAAAATCCATTTTTCAAATATTCAGCATCACTTTCTTACTGGAAAACAGTAGCTTCGAATTACCGTCGACATTTTCCAGAGGATTACAAAAAATTCAAATCAACGATGCCCAAAGGTATCTTGGACGATATTAAGGCCATCAACGATAATCTGGATAAGTATCCTGACATTTTTCCAGATACCAGAGATTTTTTCTACAATAATTATTTAAAAAGCCAGGGTATTTCTGAAGGTATGAAAAATTATAGCCGTGTGATTTTACTGGAAGTTGCGTATAAAAAAACCAAATCTGAATAGCTGCATTTTATAGATACGCCTTTACCATTTCAATCAAAACCTCATTCAAATTTTTGATGGCAAGTTCTATATTCCAGTTTTCTTTGTTTCGTGGCTCAACATAGTTGGAAAGTGCTCTGATCTCCAAAAAATCTACTTTAGCAGTCAAACAAGCCAGGAAAAAAGCTGCGCCTTCCATGGATTCAGTATCTATTTTGTATTTTGACTCAATTGCTTTAATACTTGAGTTATTGCCATGTACTTTATTGACTGTGAGTCCATTAGCTGGTGGAAGAAATTGGTGCTCAATGGCTTTTGGATTAAATAGTATTCCGTTTTGAAAAGGAAAATCATTTGGATTAACTAAGCCCAATTCATGTACATTTGTAAAACTGCCATCTGCATTTTCTACCCCAAGGTCACCAAATTGTTCAGAAACAACATTGACCACTTCACCGATTTTAAAATTGCGATTAAAGGCTCCGGCTATCCCAGCGTTGATAGCAAGAGCAGGCTGTTGTTTTGCAAAATAATATCCAAGGTTGAGAGCAGTTAATGGAATACCCACGCCAGTAACAAGGAGGTAAACACTTAATTCATTCTTTTCAAACAACATTTCACTTTTCACTTTAAAATGTTCTTTTAAAAAATCATGCAGTGGGCTAATTTCGAAAGGAGTCGCTGCGACAATGGTTAAAAGCATGACGCAAATCTACAAATGGTTTGCAAAAATATTCCAATAAATATTGAAGAGAAGATTTTAATTATAATTTTACTGCAAAACACAAAAATAATGAGTTGGATAAAAGAAATTTCATACGAACAGGCTGATGGTTATTTAAAGAAATTATATGATCGTGTAAAAGGGCCAAATAACAATGTGGACAACGTGCTTTCTGTTCATAGCATTCGTCCTCATACTTTGGTTGGACATATGGGCATGTACAAAAATGTACTTCATCATTCCGGGAATTCATTGCCAAAATGGTACCTAGAAACTATCGGGGTTTATGTGAGTCATCTGAATAAATGTGATTATTGCGTTGATCATCATTTTGCAGGATTAAAAAGACTACTCCAGGATGATGAAAAAGCTAATAAAATCAGAGATAGCTTAATCACTGACCTTACATCCTTTATTTTTAAGACATCACATCTTGAAGGGCTTAAATATGCCAAAAAGCTTACTCTGAACACAACAAACATGGAAGAATCAGATATTGATAAACTCCGTAATTCAGGACTTTCTGATGGAGAAATTCTAGAAATCAATCAGGTCACGAGTTATTTTAATTATGCAAACCGGACCGTATTGGGACTAGGAGTAAATACTAAAGGAGACATTCTGGGACTTTCTCCTAATGATAGTGATGATGCATCAAATTGGAGTCATTTTTAATATTCAAAAACCAAAACGCACGCTCAAGGTAGGAGAAAAGCCCAAAGTATGGTGATAACTGGCAGCCGCATCGATGATGAGTTTTTCTTTGACGATTATTCCCATTCCAAAATTCAGCAAAGTTGGGCCTGTAGATACTCCAGCTCTTAGGAAAAACGGTTCTGCTATCTGGTATTCGATCCCAAATTTTACAGAAGCGGGAAATTCGATATCTTTTTCAACTTCCGAAGTTATGGTCAGTTTTTTGGATGGGAGATAAGCAACTCCAAATTTGAAAATAGTGGTTAAGTTTTCTCCTTCGGCGATTTCAACTCTCACAGGATTGGCAATATGAGCGGCCACTATGAGTCCTTTCAGAACTTGTGATTGGAGACCAATATCTGTAGAAACTAATCCTTTGCTGCCGTATTCCGGAATTCGAAAACCAACATAATTTATCTGTGCTCCCAGACTGAGGTCGTGTGTCAATTTCCGTGCGTAATTGATGCCAATTTTTTGTTCGTTATAATCTTCAAAACCAAAATAATGCAAGTTCAATCCAAAGGTTCCAAATCCTGAAGGATAAGCGACCGCCGCCGCGATATTGCGAATATCATTGATAAAATATTTTTGTTCAGCTAAAAGAATGATTTCCACTTTTTCAATGGAAGCAAGTCCTGCTTGATTACTAAAAATACTATTGATGTCAGTAAAGGTGGTAGCAGCGTTTGCCATTGCCAATCCTCTGGCTCCGGCAGTCGGAGAAACGACTTGAGCGAATGCTAATTGACAATTAAAAAGCAGACCCCAAAACAATAAAAATATAGGCCAGGAATAGCTGTCAATAAAAACCATGATCTTAATCCTAAGGGCTTAAATTAAAGGGGATATTTTGAAAATAGCCAGAAAATCAATCAATATTTTCCAATGCCAATTCAATTAATCATTCTTATACAAATGTAAAGTAGTAATTATTTTGTAAAAGACATGGACTGACCTATTTATTCTAAGATTTAAGACCCATAAAATGAAAGAAACAAATTAGAAAGAATTGTTATTTTTACTTCTGAGAAAACCAAATCCTTCTCAAACAAAAAGATGGCGAAATTCAGAACTAATCATTCAAGGGGAGATACTGCCTCCAGTGGAGGAATGATCATAAAAGTTGGGCTTTTTATTTTGATCCTTGGAAGTTTGTTTTATGCTTTTAACCGATTTTTCGGAGGGATAAACCGTTTGTCTGACACTTTTGAAAAGGCAGAAAAAATCTTTCAAAGTGATGGTGAACAGGAGCAATCGCTTAATTATTTTCCAACTTCAACTACGGGTGAAATCATTCACAGAACTTATTACAGCATCTCCTATTCAGAAGAACATGAACAAGCCGAATGGATAGCTTACGAGCTTACCAGAGAAAGTTTGAAAATACCAAATGTTGAACGAACTGGAAATTTCAGGCCTGACCCAAAAGTTAAAAAAGCATCTGCTTCACCAAGAGATTACAAACGGACGGGCTATGATCGTGGGCATCTTGTTCCTGCTGGGGATATGGCTTTTTCGACCGAAGCTATGTCCGAATCTTTTTACATGACTAATATTTCACCACAGATTAAAAATTTCAATGGTGGCATCTGGAGAGAGTTGGAAGAAAATGTCAGAAATTGGGCGATGCGTTTTGGAAAACTATACATCGTTACGGGACCAATTCTAACCAGAGGGATACGCGAAAAAATAGGACCCAATGAAGTCGCAGTGCCTGATGAGTTTTACAAAGTGATTTTGGACTTTACTGAGCCGGAAATTAAAAGTATTGCCTTTATTATTCCTAATGAAATTAGTAATCTTAAAATCGGAGACTTTGCAGTTACGATCGATGAAGTTGAAGAAATAACAGGTATAAATTTTTTCTATGAATTATTTGATGAAGAAACAGCTGATAAAATTGAAAGCACATTTGATTTATCGCTTTGGAACTTTGATAAAAAGAAGCACGAATTGCGCATAAACCATTGGAATAAAAGGAAATAACTATATTTGCAAAAGACGGTTTTGTTAGCTTTTTCTGTCAATAAAAAAAACGCTCCGTTCGCAACATTTAAGTAAAAATATAAATATGTCGAAAAAAGAAGATTTTATACAAACTATTGAAAAAGGATATACTTTCAAAGGAGACAGTTTCATATTGGGAGGCGCCATGTTGGATGGCGAAGTAATGACAAATACCTACATTAAAATCCCTTTAAGAATGATGAATCGTCACGGATTAATCGCTGGTGCAACAGGTTCGGGAAAAAGTAAAACTTTACAGATAATCGCAGAACAGCTCTCTTCAAAAAGTGTCCCTGTTTTGTTAATGGATGTCAAAGGAGATTTAAGTGGGATTGCAGTGCCGAGTGATGGCCATCCAAAGATTGATGAACGTCATGAAAAAATTGGTTTCCCTTTTGAAGCGGGACAAAGCCCTGTCGAATTCCTTTCTCTTTCGGACGAAAAGGGAGTTAGACTGAGGGCGACGATTACTGAATTTGGGCCGGTTCTTTTTTCAAAAATTTTAGGCTTAAATGATACCCAAGCCGGGATAGTTGCTGTTTTGTTCAAATACTGCGATGATTTTAATTATCCGCTGCTGGATCTGAAAGATTTTAAAAAAACCCTTCAATTTTTGACCAACGAAGGAAAAGAAGAAATTGAAGATGTTTATGGCCGTATTTCTTCTGCATCGGTTGGTTCGATTATGCGCAAAATTGTAGAATTGGAGCAACAGGGCGCTGATGTTTTCTTTGGAGAACGTTCTTTTGATGTTGATGATCTTTGCAGGCTGGACGAAAATGGAAAAGGCATCATATCTATCCTCCGGCTGACTGATATTCAGGACAAGCCAAAACTTTTTTCAACTTTCATGTTACAGCTTTTAGCAGAGGTTTATGCGACTTTTCCGGAAGAAGGAGATATAGAGCAACCGAAGCTGGTAATTTTTATCGATGAAGCCCATTTGGTTTTTGAAGAGGCTTCTGATGCACTTTTGGATCAAATTGAGGCAATTGTAAAATTGATTCGTTCAAAAGGTGTAGGCTTATTCTTCGTTACTCAAAATCCTGCTGACGTTCCTGAAGAGGTACTTGGACAATTGGGTTTAAAGATTCAGCACGCCCTTCGTGCTTTTACAGCCAAAGACAGAAAATCGTTAAAATTAGCAGCGCAAAATTACCCGTTGACAGATTTCTATGAAACCGAAACGCTTTTGACTCAGCTGGGTATTGGAGAAGCAATCGTAACTACTTTAAATGAAAAAGGGATTCCAACTCCTCTGGCGCATACAATGCTTCGAGCGCCTCAGTCAAGAATGGATGTTTTAAGTGATTCCGAAATCAATGGGTTAATCCGCAAATCGTATTTGATCGATAAATACAGCGAGCCAGTTGATCGGGAAAGTGCGTATGAAATTTTGAATGAAAAAATTGAAGACGCCCGGCAGGAAGAAATGCAAAACGAAAAACGTGAACAACAAGAAAAAGCATCAAAATCCAGCTCCAGGCGAAGAAGAGAAAAAAGTACTTTAGAAAAAGTCATGAGCAATACAACTACTCGACAAATAGGAAGAACGGTAGCTCGTGAATTGACCAGAGGATTGTTAGGAGTACTGGGTATCAGCAGTACTAGGCGAAGAAGAAAAAAATCAAGTTGGTTTTAACAATGACAGATATCAAAAACAAAAAAAGGTGATTCTTTAACTTTAGAATCACCTTTTTTGTTTTAAGACTAAACTAATTTTAATCAGAAATAAACTGTGGTTTGTCCATTGGAACATAATTTTTTTCA
>JANQFJ010000102.1 GCA_028277915.1 Saprospiraceae bacterium | reverse complement strand
GAATTCACCGGCTCATACAAGGTATGAATATCCTCCAGTTTCTCAAGTTCTTCGCGATCCAATCCAAAAAGCACCGTGGTAGCTTCATTAAAATCTACTAATCGACCTTCCAATGTACAGATGTAGATGGCATCTTTAGATTTGTTGAAAACATCCTGGTAACGTTCCTGACTTTTTACGAGTTCTTGTTCTGCCAGTTTTCTCTCAGTAATATCCTGTATGATGCCATTAATGGCCAATTTGCTTTCCGCCGTTGAGTTAATCCTGCACTGGATGTAGATATAACGAGTTTCACCATTTGAAAGCTGAATTTTTATATCTTTTTTTAGTGTTTTTTCAGCTAAGGTTTCTGCATGAATTTCGTCAAATATTTGAAACGCAGGTTCCGTATTTTTGAGATCATCTACTAAAGAAGAGCTCTCTTGGACATTTAGCCCAAATACCTTAAATACCTCATTGGAAGCAGAAAACTCCTTAGTGTCCGGAATATATTCCCAATTGCCAATACGCGATAAACGTTGTGTTTCTTCTAGTCTTTTTAGAACACTGCTTCTTTCGATTGAATAACGTAATGATTTAGCCAATAGATCTGCGTCAAAAGCTCCTTTAATCAAAAAATCCTGTGCTCCGGCTTTTACAGCATTTACACCTAAATTTTTGTCAGAAAGACCCGTTAATACGATGACATTATCATCAGGAAAACGCTTTAGAAGTTGTTCCAAAGTTTCAAATCCACGACTATCAGGGAGCGTTAAATCTAAAAGAATGGCTGCAAAATCATTTTCTTCAAGAGCAGTGATGCCTTCTGCCAAAGTCGTTTTATTAGTGATTTTACAATTGAGCAAATCGGACTCAGCTAAAAGCAATTCTACCAATCGTGCATCCCCTGGATTATCTTCAATAAGCAAAATCTTATTGAACCCTTCGAAATTTGAAATTTCTTCATACATAGTAGATTCCTCATTTCCAAAATCCCTAGGCATTTGATCGCTATCCTCGTTGAAATAATTGTGCTCCAAAATAGATGGTTTTAACAAAATAATACAATCGCCAAATTAATGCCAATTTGAGCGAGTATTACAAATCAATATCTAGGTATAAAAACAAAAGTTGCACCACTTTTATCAACAATGAACAAACATAGAAATACGGCGGGATCTTTATATACTGTTTTGAAATCATCCACCTTATCGGGTAAAACAAGCTGTTTGGCTACAAATTCTTCCAACGATGAAGCATTTACTGACCATGATCCTTCAATCATTTCAGTATTCAGAGGAATCCCAATTTCAATCGCATCACGGGATAATACAAATACTGGATAGGAGGACACATCCTGCTCAATGATTGTATCGGCAACGGTTCCAAGAAGAGTCTTATAATGCTTTAACTCCTCTTCCAGGGTTTTTAAATCTTGTTCTTTTTGCATGAAAATTATTTTACAATAATTTTTATGGTATAAATATCTTTACTGCAAATATCCGCTTTTTTCAGTTGAAAAGTCTTTTGGAGTTTATTTTTTAGATAATTCCAACCAGTTTAGCCAGTTTTCTACTCCTTTTTTTGGTTTTAATTGAAGAAGGGCAACTGTTTCGACGTGATGGGTGTGAGGAAACATATCAACCGGTTGCAGTTTAACGATCTCATATTTATCGGAAAGTAAATTGAAGTCCCTGGCTTGTGTAGCAGGATTGCAACTAACATATACGATCTTTGGCGCTTCCAGCAGTAATAACAATTTGACGACATCTGCGTGCATCCCTGCCCTGGGCGGATCAGTGATCACCAAATCCGGTTTACCATGTTTTTTTGAAAACTTCGGTGTAAGGATGTTTCTCACATCTCCAGTATAAAAAACGGTGTTGTCAAATCCATTAAGTTTTGAGTTTTCTTTTGCATCTTCGATTGCAGAATCGACTTCTTCGATTCCTACAACTTGTCTGCAATATTTTGCAATATACAAAGCGATGCTTCCTATTCCGGTATAGAGATCATAGACATTTTCATTGCCAGTGAGATCAGCAAATTCCACCACTTTATCAAAAAGACAAACGGCTTGTTTGGTATTTGTTTGAAAAAATGATTTCGGGCCAATTCTGAATTTCACATCACCCAGGCTTTCCTCAACAAATCCTTTTCCATAATAATTAAAAATATCTAGGTCTAAAATGAAATCATTTTCTTTGGAATTAATGCAGTAATGCAAAGATGTAATTTGAGGAAATCGTTTTAGAATTTCATCAAGAAAGGCAATTCTTTTGACTTTGTCTTCTTTGAAAAAACTAACAATCAGCATAATCTGTCCTAAGGAAGTAATTCGCAGTAAAAGGTGTCGGAGAAAGCCATCTTTAGCATTCAGATCCAGAAAATCCAAATCCATTTCAATTCCAATATCCCGAATTGTATTTCGCAATTCATTAGAAGGTTCCGGTTGTAAATAACAGTGATTGATCTCCACGATTTTATCAAAAGCACGAGGTCGGTGGAATCCTAGTACATTTTTATAATTTAAAACACCTCTGGCAATTTCGTCCTTTGTGAGCCATTTCTTATTGGAAAATGTAAATTCTAATTTATTGCGATAATATTCAGTTTCAATTGCAGGGACAATTGGCAATATCTCTCCAATCTGCACTTTCCCGATACGTTTCATCGCATCTGAAACGACAATTTCTTTGTGTTTAAGTTGTGTTTGATACGCCAGGTTTTGCCACTTACACCCACCACACACACCAAAATGTTGACAAAATGCCTGCTGACGATCTTCCGAATAGCTATGGAAGTGATTTGCGATCCCTTCTTTAAAGCCTTTTCTGTCTTTTAACACCAATACATCAACTACATCCCCCGGTACTACATTTTCCACAAAAATAACCTGCCCGTTCTCTGCTCTTCCAACAGAACGTCCCCTGTCGGCCATGCCGGTAATTTTAACTTTTTGAACTATTGCTTTGGTCTTCTTACGCATTTTTTACTATCTGGTCAATACAATATAATCCCTTATCAGGGTTTTCAAAAAAGCGATTTTATCTCTTGGTGGTTCAGAAATATCCAATTGCTGCACAAGTTTTCCAACCAACTCATTGATGACCTCTCGATGTGCTTTATTCCGATGTTTGCGATACCTCGAAATGATCGTTTTGATCAAAAGCATATCTTTTTCACTAAGCTGCCGTACTTCCGGGTAGGTCGGTTCATAATCTTCAATGGTATTAATTTTCAAAATATCTTCCAGTCGAAATCTAAGGTTAAATTTTATTCGGATAACGGTTGTATTCGCCGTCATGTCGCCCAGGCGTTGATTTTTATTGGAAGAACTGATCATCAATGCTGCCAGGATTCCCAGTGACATGATCGAATCAATGATGTGAAATACTGCCCGCAACAAATAATCACTCAAATTTGGTTCTTTTCCATCAAGTCTGACCACCTTTGTGCCCATTGCTTTTTTGCCCCATGATTGCCCATCTGCCAATATTTCTGAAAAAAGTTGGTAAAAAACAAATATACCGATCAACATCAGGCTGATCAGCATTGGGTTTTCAAATAAAATGTCGCCAACCGTATTTGCAAGGATTATCATGACAACAAAATAGATCATACCAACAATCAGCCCATCAATAAAAAAGGCAAAAAAGCGTTCTCGAAGAGATGTTAATTCGTATTCAATCGTTACATTTTGAGTAGTTCTAATCTCAATGGTTTGCATCAATTTTTGAATTTGATTTTGGTCGGTGCTATTTGTTTGATTTTATACAAAAATTTTAATAACATGTGGTCTTTGAACAGCTGATCAAGATGATTTATATTCGAAACAAATGAGCTTATGCGCGAAACTGGTTTTATAAAACAAAATAAAGAAAAGTGGAAAGAATTTGAGAAAACTTTGGACTATAAAGATAAAGACCCTGATAAATTAAACAATCTTTTTGTCCAGATAACTGACGACCTTTCTTATTCACGAACTTTCTATCCCAATCGCTCTGTTCGGGTTTATCTCAACAATCTTGCACAGCAAATTTTCCACAGTATTTATAAAAACAAAAAAACGCAGTGGAGCAGACTCTTCTATTTTTGGACAGACGAATTGCCACAACTAGTTTACAACGCGAAAAATGAATTTCGGTTTTCTTTATTCATATTTTTATTGTCATTCGCTATTGGAGTGCTTTCCAGTGCGATGGATCCGGACTTTCCCCGTATAATTTTGGGTGATCGTTATGTTGACATGACCATTGAAAATATTGAATCAGGTGACCCCATGGCTGTTTACAAACAGCGCGGAGAATTTGGAATGTCGCTGGGTATTACCGCCAACAATCTATATGTTGCTTTTTTTACGTTCGTTTTAGGTGTTTTTTTTGGAATTGGTTCCGGAGCTATTCTCATCAACAATGGTGTCATGGTCGGTGCTTTTCAATATTTTTTTATTGATAAAGGATTATTTTGGGAATCTTTTCTAACCATCTGGACACATGGTACATTAGAAATTTCAGCCATTATTATTGCCGGCGCTGCTGGATTGACGATGGGCCGTGGACTCGTCTTTCCGGGAACACTCACTCGCTTGCAGGCTTTTCAAATATCAGCAAGAAGAGGAATAAAACTGATGATCGGAGTGACTCCCATTTTTATCCTCGCTGGGTTTATCGAAGGTTATTTGACTCGTTATACAGAAACACCTGATTTGATCCGTGCATTATTTATCCTAGTTTGTCTATTTTTTATACTCGGATATTTTGTTGTTTTTCCAGTTTTAAAAGCCCGGAAAGGATTTCGACGACAAGTGAAAGATACCAGACTACCTCCCGATGCTTTACAAAAAATAGATTATAACAGAATCAACAGTTCCAGTGAAATATTTTCAGCAACATTTATTTTTTTTAAAAAATACCTTCGGCAAATTGGCTTAACATCTATTGCCGCCGGGACCATTTATTGCTTTATTACTTTTGTATTGACCGGAAATCAAAGTACAGAGTTATTTTCACATCCTGATGAATTGTTTGGGGGTTTAAGTGTTATTGGCCAATATTTTTTTCAGGACAGTCTGCCTCTATTGCCGATTCTGAATATTTTAATTTTCTCATTTGTTGTTTATATCCCGGCCACTTTAATGGTGAAAGATGCCGAGCCTGAATTTGAAAAATGGATCAACAGGATAATTACCTTTTTTAAAATCCTGATTCCCCTGACACTGGTACAATTGATCATGATGACTAATGATTGGTACACCTTATTTTTATTTTTCTTTGCGGTTCCTTTATTAATATTATGGGCTTATATCATTATTTGGGAGAGAGGAGGAATCATTCAAAGCCTAGGAAGAACATTTTCTCTTGCCGGCAATAATTTTGGGAGGGTGCTTAGTTTGTTTTTCATATTTTATTTAACTGGAATCCTATTTTATACCTTTATTGACACAGGTTTGCTTTGGTTTTATTTTGATGTGATCGGCTGGAATTTTTCTCTCGACAAAGCGACTATGGATCAATTTCTTTCATTTTTATTGGCGTTCACTTCGATCTTTTTTATTAGCCTGATATTCAGCATGATGGTCATTGGTCAAAGTTTGCAATATTACACTTTACTTGAAATTGAAGAAGCTCCGAGTTTGAAAGAAAAAATTAAATATATTGGAAGAGAGAAACGAATTCAGGGAATGGAAGCTGAAGGGTGAAGGAAAATGGGGAAAAGGAGGACAGAAGATAAACTTAGTTTACCAATAAACTTTTAACCCATTAAAACAGTAAACTAAAAAGGGTAAAGCGCTTCTGAAAAATCTTATAAATGAAATTACTCTTAAAATATCTCTTTTTAATCTTTGTCATTTTCGTTTTCAATGAGGCAAAAGGACAAACGAGTGATCCCAGGCAGGAATACTACAATTCTGAAATAATGGAAAGGAAGTTTGACGAAGAAAAATGGAAAGAGCTCGTAAAAGATTTTGATTATTCAGAACAGATCTTCGAAGATTACGACGAAGAAATTGATTCATTAGAAATCAACCCCAACTCAACGAACAACACTTCTCAGACTGATAATTCAGGTGGCTTGAATGGAGCTTTTTGGGCATGTTTTTTTCAGATTTTATTCATTATTGCTGTTGGGGCAGTTATTATTTTTTTGTTAGTCAGCATGCTTGGGGCAGGAGATATTTTTGGCCCCAGGAATCGTAAGATTTCTACTTCCCGTAAAAGTTTTTCGATTGAAAAAATTGAAAATAAAATTCACGAAACTGATTTGGAGCGATACATCCGCGAAGCTGTTGAAAACAAAGAATATGCCTTGGCCATTAGACTTTATTACCTGGCAATTATAAAGGAATTGTCCCTTTCAAAATTGATAAAATGGAAACGCGATAAAACAAACAGGAATTACCTTAACGAAATTAGAACGACCGGTCTGTTCAAAGCGTTTAGAGAAACAACCAGAATTTTCGAACGGATTTGGTACGGCGAAGGATCACTCGATGAACCGGAATACCTTTCTATAAAACCCAAATTTGAGCAACTTATAAAAGATGCCAGGGCTAACGCTCCGGCAAGTGAAATTGATTAAACTCTTTCGATGACTGATAAACGTCCTTTTATTATTTTTGGCATAGCTGCTTTACTGATACTTACCATTTTCATAGTATTCAGAAGCAACAGCAGCCGCTATAGCTGGGACGAAAATTACGAGGAGGCTAATAAATCTCCTTATGGTACTTTTGTCGTTTACAATTTACTCAAAGATTATTTTTCTGATCATGACTTAAAGGACATCTCTAAAAGTATTGCTGAGGACTTGGAAATACCGAACTCTGATCAAGTTTCCAATTTTGTTTTCATCGGCGAAGGTTTATATTTAGATACTTCTGATGTCAATCAGCTATTGGCTTTTGTGGAAAAAGGAAATACTGCTTTCATTTCGAGTAAATCCATTCCGTACGATTTGATGTATTACATTTATTCCCAAGATTGCAACGGGCATTATTGGAATGACTATTATAGTGTGAAGGATACCTTGGTTGATTTAAATTTATTACACAACAACTTAAGGGATCAATACGGTTTTGAGTATGAATTTATTTATCGAGACAAACCGCACAATTATTACTGGCAATATATCGATAGTGTTTACTTTTGTGAAGCGGAACATAGCTTTGTTGAATTGGGAAATATAAATGACAATTATATCAATTTTGTTAAGAAAAATTATGGCGAAGGTATGTTTTATTTGCACACCACACCAATTGCTTTTTCAAATATTCAATTATTAAAAAAGCAAGGTTTGAACTATGCAAATAAAGTATTTTCTCATCTCAACAATGGTCCAATTTATTGGGACAAATACAGCCGTGTTCAGGAAGATATCAGTCGAAGGAGAAATCAAACGGCTGCTTTCAGTCAAAACAGTCGATTGAGTCACGAAGGGCCGCTTTCTTACCTTTTAAAACAACCCTCACTGGCCTGGGCCTGGTATCTTACTTTGTCTGTAGGATTGCTTTATTTGCTGTTTAGGGCTAAACGTAAACAACGAATTATTCCCGTAATGAATGTCAATTCAAATACTTCACTCGAATTTATTTCGACAATCGGGAGACTCTATTTTTTACAAAACGATCACAAAAAGTTGTGTTTACAAAAAATGAGGCTTTTCCTTTCTTACGTAAGGGAGCGTTACAATATTCCAACAAAAAATATTGATGAAACATTTGTCCAAAACCTGAGTTTACGATCTGAAGTACCTGAAAAAGTGATTGGTAAAATTGTAAAAATGCATGAGAATATTAAAAAGAGTGGCTTCATTTCCGAAAAAACCATGATCGACTTCCATCATGTGATGGATACTTTTTATAAAAACAGAAAATAACTTTAAATCAAATTTATATGAACATCGACGAAATCAATGATGACTTTGAAAAGGAAAATCCTGACGAAGAAAACCTGAATCCAGACAAAGAAATTCAAGTGCCTTCACAATCAGTTTTTGCTCGATCAGAGGAAAGTACCTGGCAAAAAAATAAACTTGACCTGAGCAAAGTTAGCGATGCAACTGACAAAATAAAAGATGAACTTACAAAAGTGATCATTGGACAGGATGAAACAATGGATTTGCTTTTGGCAGCACTTTTTGTGGGAGGACATGTGCTCGTTGAGGGGGTCCCCGGCATTGCAAAAACACTGACTGCAAACCTGATGGCACAAACAATTAGCACGGGCTTTTCGAGGATTCAGTTTACTCCGGATTTGATGCCCACCGATGTTGTCGGAACTACAGTTTACAATCTCAAAACTTCCGAATTTTCTTTCAACCGTGGACCAATTTTTTCTAACATCATTTTGATTGACGAAATCAACCGCGCTCCTGCAAAAACACAAGCAGCGCTCTTCGAAGTGATGGAGGAACTACAGGTTACAATGGACGGTGAAACGCATAAAATGGAATTCCCGTTTTTTGTCATCGCCACTCAAAATCCCATCGAGCAGGAAGGAACCTACAAATTACCGGAAGCACAACTTGACCGTTTCCTTTTCAAAATAAATATGGAATATCCTAGTCTCGAAGAAGAAAAAATGATTTTAAGGCATTTCAAAAATGATTTTAAACTAACAATTCGGCAAGAGGTCAACGCCGTTTTTTCCGCTCATGAACTCAGAGAGTGTCAGGAGCTAATCCAGCAGGTTTTTATAAAAGAAGAATTACTGGATTATATTGCCGCAATTATTCATAACACCAGAAACAATGGCGATCTTTTCCTCGGTGCTTCGCCCAGAGCATCACTGGCAATCATGAAATCTTCAAAAGCTATCGCAGCCATGAATGGTCGGGATTATGTTACTCCGGATGATATTCAATACGTCACCTATCCTGTGTTAAATCACCGGATTATTTTGACTCCTGAACGGGAAATGGAAGGATACGATGCAAGAGAAGTTGTGAATGATATTATTAAAAAAATCGAAGTCCCAAGATGATTTTTGAGACGAGTTCAATTTTTAAAACCTGAATAGTTGATCAATCATATTAAAAATATTTTTCTGACAAATCGCTTCTTTGTTTTGTTTGGGGGCGTCATTATTTGTTTTGTACTCAGCTTTGCATTTGAAATACTATTTCCGGTGGCACAGACACTTTTTGTTTTAGCCTGTATTTTAGTTGTCCTGGATATGTTTTTACTTTTCAATCGTGGCATGAAAGTAAAATGTCGAAGACGTCTTCCAAAATTATTTTCATTAGGTGATCCGAATATCGTAAAACTCGAATTACACAATCAATCCAAACAACAACTCAAATTAAGGATCATTGACGAGTTGCCGTTCCAGTTTCAAAAAAGAGATTTTGCGATTACTCTTTCGCTCAAACCTAATGAAGAACAGGTAGTTCGTTACGAACTGACACCAGTTGAGCGTGGAGAATACGAGTTTGGAAAAGTAAACTTATTTTTATCTACTTTTCTTGGTTTGGTGGAACATCGTTATCAGCATGATTTTCCGATGACAGTAGCAGTTTATCCGTCCATTATTCAAATGAAAAATTTTGAATTACGCGCATTTGACCGAATGTCCAATCATAAGGGAATTAAAAAAATCCGAAGATTGGGCCACAGTTATGAATTCGAACAAATAAAAAATTACGTTCGCGGGGATGATTATCGCAGTGTCAACTGGAAAGCAAGTAGTCGCCGTGCACAACTTATGGTCAATCAATATGAAGATGAACGCGCACAGCAGATTTACAACATTATCGACAAAAGTCGTTCGATGAAAATGCCTTTCAAGGGTTTGAGCCTAATGGATTATGCGATCAATACCAGTCTGGTTATTTCCAATATTGCATTACAAAAACACGATCGAGCCGGTTTGTTAACTTTTTCCGACAAAATCGGAACAACCCTCAAAGCCGAAAAAAAAGCCAATCAACTAAACAAAATTTTAACCGCGCTTTACAAAGAAAAAGAACGTCCGCTCGAAGCCAATTATGAATTGCTGTACCATGCCTCTCGTAAAATAATCAAAGGCAGGAGTCTACTGTTGCTTTACACTAATTTTGAAAGTTTTTATGCGCTTGAGCGGGTATTGCCCATTTTGCGTCGCATCAATAATATTCATTTGTTGGTTGTTGTATTTTTTGAAAATACGGAAATCAGGGATTTTGCACGAAAGGAAGTCACAACTACTGAGGATATTTATCATCAAACTGTTGCACAAAAATTTATCGCCGAAAAAGCCCAAATGGTGCAAAAACTTCGTCAATATGGCATTCAGGCTATCCTCACGAAACCCGAAGAACTCTCCATAAATACGATCAACAAATATCTGGAATTGAAATCCCGTGGATTGATTTAAACAGGTTTTATCAATCAAACTATTCAATGAAATGACTTCTTGTTAAATTGTAACTTAAAGAGTCCATTTATGAAATTTGTAAAAATATTTTGCCTTTTGCTTTTCGCTTTCCCAGCTGCCAATTTTGCACAAAGCACTCCTGAAAATTTGGAAAACATTGATAAACAGCTGGACTATATCAATCAGCAATTCGAAAAATTTAATAATTATAACACCCGTTTTTTTGTTGATCAAAGAAAAGAGGAATTGATCTGGATTGCTGATTTTGGTGAAGCACGTGTTTCATTGAAAGAAGTTATCTTTTCAATTAACCATGATAAGGGTTGGTTGATATTTGATTGCATTACCGAAAGTGCCAAATGCATCACGTTCACAAGTGCTACCGGAAAATCAATCCAATACAAGGAATATTCAATGTCATTAACTCAAAATGATAAAATCATTGAGCATATTGATGATGTCGTAAAAAACTTCGAGACATTGAAAAACTTCATGACAAATTAATCACTTGATGATTTCAAATTCCGTTCGGCGATTATTCTGTCGCCCCCCTGGTGTATCGTTAGTATCAATTGGTAACGATTCTCCGTAACCCATAAATTTTAAACGTGATTTGGCAATTCCCTGGGTAACTAAATAATCATGGACTGCTTTAGCGCGAGCTTCTGATAGCAGCTGGTTATCTTCCTCCGTACCCACATTATCTGTGTGGCCATTGAGCTGAATTTGGAGTGTTTGGTTTTCTTCCAGTAATTTTTTTAACCGATTCAATTCAGTAATTGATTCGGGTCTCAGCTCAGCTTTTGCTGTTTCAAAAAAGACATTTTTTAAAATAATAGGTTTTGATTTTGGTAAGCCGTTATCTGCTGTCGCCGTTGGATCCGGAATTGGCTGTAAGCCAATATCCAGCAAATAGGGTTCTTTCAAGGTATTTATTTCAGCAAGCGAAAAGTTTTCGGAATGAAAAAGATATTTTTCTTTCGAAACGTTGAGGCTGTAATTTTTACCCATTGGCAAACAAACCAAAAACTCACCGTCCTCGTCTGTTTTTGAAGAAACGTGAATTTTTCCTGTCGATAAATCAACAAATTCTACATCAGCCACCAATTTTTCATCAGTAACAATATCGAATACATTCGCTTTAACATAAGTCACCGGCTGAGGGCGCACTTCGGGATACAACTCAAAAGAATAAATATCCGTATCGCTACCCTTTGTAACATCTCCAAAAGTCACATCTTCTCCAGGAGAACCATATTTCCGATCCGTTGCAAAATAAGCTGTTTTTCCATCAAGGCTGATGATAAGAGCCCCTTCGCTATCCTTTGTATTGATCGGAAATCCAAGGTTCTGAGGTTCACCCCATGATCCATCCTCTTGCTTTCTTACTACGAAAAGATCTGCTGCACCCATGCCTGGCAATCCCGTCGAACTAAAATACAAGGTTTGACCATCCGGATGAATAAAAGGTGACTGTTCTTTGAAAGGAGTATTTATTTTGTCTCCCAGGTTTTCAGGCTCACCCCACAAACCATCGTCATTTCGATAGCTCACCCATATATCACTATCGCCAAATCCTCCTTTTCGGGATGAGCAAAAGTAAATTTCTCTACCATCTGCAGAAAGCGATGGTTGTGATTCCCAGTTTGCGCTATTGATTGGTCTGCCAATATTTTTAGCTGGCGTCCATTGTCCGTTTTTGGTTTCAGAATAAAAAATATCACAACTTCCGTATCCTTTTCGACCTCCACAATCGGTAAAGACAATCATTTTGCCGTCAGCAGATACATTTTGAGCACCTTCGTTTTCCTCAGTATTTAAGGCTACGATTGGTTCTCCCTTTTGCCATTCACCATTTACTTTTCGACTGTAATAAAAGTCCTCATTCATTCTAATCCTAACCGTGTAAACCAAAGTTTGCCCATCAACGGTCAAAGAAGGAAGATACTCCGAATTTTTGGTGTTGATGTTTGGTCCTAAACTTATCGGTTCAAAAGGAACCGGGTTGTTTAGTGCATTATCGATCAAGCGACAACTTTTAGCCTGGTGATCTGCTTTTGCCAGTAAAGTTTTATTTTTTGAACCCGATTCGAGATACTGTTGAAAATAGCTGGCAGCTTCATCATATTTACCTAACCTTTTTTTTGTAATGGCCAGGGTGTAATAAACTTTTGAGTTATAATTTGGATCAATGCTGAGCACCTTTTGGAATCCTGTTTCAGCTTTTTTGTACTGTTTTAGCTCATAATAAATCGCTGACCACTGAATTTGGGCATCGATAAAAGTAGGATCAATTTTTAAAACTTTTTCAAACTCAGCAACCGCTTTTTCATTAAAGTTTTGAAAAACATAGTTCATTCCTTTATCGAAAATTTTCTTCACCTTTCCGGAGGCTGTTTTGCGCGTCGTATAATCCTGCGCAAACAGATTTAAAGAAAATAAAACGATCAATGGAATTAGATATGTTCTTTTTATTATTAATCTCATAAGCTTTTCAACTGAATATCAAATCTTTAGAAATTTAATTTTCTAATGGATATTTAATTCTATTCATAACGGGATTATTGTGAAATTGTAACGCATTTTTACAAAAAATCACGTTTTGTTAACGGATAATTCGCTGCTCATCAATTCTGTCTGCTTTCGGATAGACTCGTTGTGAATGCATTGAATGAAGGCGTGGGCAAATTCTTTTGACAATCCAGCTTCAATAGTTTTCATCACCCGACTATCGAAAATCTCTGTCCAGCGATTCATTTGCAAAATGGTCACACCGTTCTCTTTTTTGTATTTTCCAATCTCATGGACGACTTCCATCCTTTTTGCAATCAATTCAAGTACTTCAGAATCAATGTTATCAATATCCAGGCGCAGCGCTTCAATATTTGCTAAAAAGTTTGGATTGTCCCCAACAGGTTTTCTTCGAATGAGGTTTTTTAACAAAATACCCAGATCGTCCGGTGTAAGTTGTTGAGCCGAGTCACTCAGGGCTTGGTCCGGATTGATATGAGATTCAATCATCAGGCCATCGAATTCAAGATCTAAAGCCTTCTGAGAAATATCCTGAAGAAACGCTCGTTTGCCACAAATATGACTAGGGTCGCAAATAATTTCAATGTCAGGAATTCGACGCCGTAATTCAATTGGGATTTCCCACATTGGTAAGTTCCGATAAGGTTTTGGTTTATACACTGAAAATCCACGATGAATTGCGGCAATTTTGTTAATTCCTGCTTTGTACAATCTTTCAATTGCGCCAATCCAAAGTTCAAGATCGGGATTCACCGGATTTTTTATCAAAAGCGGAATATCCACTCCTCTGAGCGCTTCTGCGATTTCCTGTACCATAAAAGGATTGACACTGGTGCGTGCACCGATCCATAAAATGTCTATTCCACTTTTTAATGCCAATTCGACATGTTTGGTATTAGCGACTTCAATAGTCACCGGAAGCTTGGTTAATTTTCCTGCTGTTTTTATCCAAGGCAAGCCAATATCTCCCACTCCTTCAAAAGAATCAGGCCGTGTACGTGGTTTCCATATCCCAGCCCTAAGTATAGTTGCTCCTTGTTTGGCTGCCCCCAGGCAACTTTGCATCACCTGTTCTTCGTTTTCGGCGCTACAGGGACCAGAAATAAGGATTGGCCTTTGGTTGGGTATATTAAAGCCCCAGTTATGTATTTGAATTATTTTCATTATAAAAAATAAAAATGGTCACTAGCTATAATAACTAATGACCATTTCACAAAAAAGTTTATCATTTAAAAATTAAGCGTATTCTTTTATCAATTTGTCAGCTTTGGTGGAGCCCAATTTAGAAGCTTGTTGCCAATCTTTAAGAAAACCGGTTTTACCAGCTTTTTTCCGGGCAATTCCACGATATAAAATTTTATCAGACTCGGAAATTTTGTCGTTCCCTTCCTTCATTTCAAGAACAGTTTCGAAAACGCTAAGTGCTTCCTGAAAATTTCCGGTTTCCAGCAACACTTTCCCGTATTTGAAAGAAACTCCTCTTTTCATCAGATAATTAGGATCTTCAACTTTAAATTTCCTGCTTGAATAAAATTTCAAATCAGCCAATGCTCCGTCATAATCCTTTATCTTCAGGTGACAATCCGCTTTTAAACGACGCGCCATCCAATAAATGGGTTGAAGTGGAATAGAATTCTTGATCGCCTGTTCCAAATCTACGATGGCTGCTTTAAAGTCTTTATTATGAATATGAACTTTAGCTCTTCCAATATATGGCTCGGGATGACCAAAAGCAAAATCTATACTTTTTGTAAAGTCATACATGGCATCTTCATAATTCTTAAGTATCAAATTGACTTGGCCTCTACGCTCATATGCCAATGAATGACGTTCATATTTTTCGATTGCTTTACTCAAAGCTGCCTTGGCTTCATCTTCCTTGCCACTTTTTTCCATCAGCTCTCGCCCTTTAAGATATGCCTGAACGGCAACTTTATCACTTTGCGGTTCTACCACACCATGATGAAGAATTTTACCCTCATTAGTCATCCATGCAACAAAATTGCCTGCAACCGCAAACTGGGCAATATATTCCAATAAACTAAATGTGTTTTTCCAGCTTTTTTCTGTCCCTTGTGTGATAAATCTTGGAACATCCAAAGCTGAGGAAGCTTCATCAAAAATATCCTCTTCCTTGAGGAGGATATCAGATTTGTAATAGTTTTCCACCCGATGCTGATACATTTTGAGCACTTTATCGTAGCTCCTCGGGCTTCCAAACTCCAACCGGCCTTTAAAAATAGTCTTGTAAGTCATTTTGCAATAATTTGAGGAATTAACAAATCCTTGTTTTTCAAACATTTTTTAATGTTCAATTGAGTGTAGTTCCTCAAGTTTTGTTTTTTGATTTCATCAGAATGTTATAAGTCAGGGGATTCACTTGACTTACTTTATTAATCGCTGTTTTGTGCTGTATTTTGCCAAAACTATAAACACGCTGTTCTCTCAAAAATTGTTTTAGAAACAGTTCTCTCAATAAATTTGAAATATAGTATGATCGTTGATGGGATTTTTACCGAAACGATAAGAAACAAAGTTCGCTATTTTTTTGGGATTTTCAAAATAAATCCAGAGCTTCGCTCGCTTTTTTCAAAACATTTTTTTAATCCTAATGCGTTTTTGACCTTTTTTGCACGGTTCAATAATAAATTATTGACACCCAACATCTTATCACACACCACTTTATCTATAATTATAACGGATGAGTTTTATTAAAGTTCCAATCTTTTTTCTATTGGACTAAAGCTTCTATTTTTTAAGTTTAACCAAACTATTCAGCCTGATCAGACCCAGACTTCGCATCCTTCAGTGCAATTTGTACAAATATCGATCTGGTCGCGCCCTTTCAGCAACCGTGAGCGGAAGGCTTGGTAAGGCTCATCATGCCAAATTTCCTTAAATGTAGTCCTTTTCAAATCACCAAGACGATGTTCAGCATCTTTATCAAAACAACAGGGTACGAGCACACCATCCCAGGTGACCACACAAGAGTGCCACAATTTCCAGCAATGATTTAAAAGTTCGTTCTTGACCTCATAAGTGCCATCGTTTTGTTTTTGATACCGAGCATATTTTTCGATGGTAGGGATCAGCGGGTTGCCATTTTTATAATCGTACACTTGGGCAGTTTTTAATTTCACTTCATCGATGCCAATATCTTTGGCAAGCCGGTAAATTTCAGGAATTTGATGTTCGTTTGGACGAACAACCAAAAACTGAAAAATAACATGGGGTGTTTTTGATTGCAACTTTTTTTTCCACTTAATGATGTTTTCGGCTCCTTTCAGCACATTTTCCAGCTTGCCACCAATCCGATAATTTTCGTAAACCTCTTGAGTCGCTCCATCCACTGAAATTATCAAACGATCCAATCCGGACTCGATGGTTTTTTTTGCATTTTCATCATTCATAAAATGACCATTGGTTGAAGTAATCGTATAAATTCTTTTCTGATGGGCATAATTGACCATATCCAGAAAATTCGGATTGATATAAGGCTCTCCCTGAAAATAAAAAATTAGATAAATCAATTCCTTCGATATCTCATCAATCGTATTTTTGAAAAAATCCTCTTTTAAATTACCTGTCGGCCTTGTAAAAGCCCGCAAACCGCTCGGGCATTCAGGACAACGCAGATTGCAGGCAGTAGTGGGCTCAATTGAAACCGTAAACGGCATTCCCCATTGCCGGGGTTTCTTTGTCCATTTTGTAATATAAAATGATGACAGCACCTTGAAAGCGTTCCAAATCCGCTGGATTGAAAGTTTTGATACAAAATTGATGCTGTCCGATAAATATATTTTCATTCCTTTTCTCTGAAAGGCAAAATTAATTTTTTAAATGTGTTTACCTTGATTATTTTAAGTATTCTCAAAATTGAACTATTCCTCACCTTTTAAGGTTCAAAACAAAATGTAAAAATATTCATTATGTATACCTTTGTTGCGATTTCAAAATTTTTATTGATTTATGGTTGATTGGTTTAAAAAGTTATTTAAAAAAGAAGAACCTGACCCTATGAAATATTTGATCGTTGGACTTGGTAATATGGGCGCAGATTACGACAACACACGGCATAACGTTGGTTTTGAGGTCGTAGATTATTTGGCAAAAGAATTTGAAGTCGAATTTAAAAATGATCAATTGGGAGATCTTGCCGAATTCCGACACAAAGGCCGAACATTCATTTTATTGAAACCATCCACTTATATGAACCTGAGTGGGAAAGCCGTTCGATATTGGCTACAAAAAAAGAAGATTCAAAAACAAAACCTGTTTGTAATTGTCGATGACCTCAACTTGCCTTACGGCAAACAACGTTTAAGGGCTAAAGGAAAAGACGGTGGACACAATGGCCTAAAAAGCATCGACCAAATGCTTGGAGGAAACAATTACGCGCGGCTCCGAATTGGCATAGGAAATGAATATTCCAAAGGTCGCCAGGTAGATTACGTTTTGGGAGAATGGTCAACTGAAGAAAAAGAACAATTGCCGGAGGTCATCAAATTTGCCGCCGAAACGGTTAAAAACTTTGCAACCATTGGAATAGTAAGAACAATGAATTTTTTCAACAAAAAGTAGTTATGGATCATTTTAAAAAACTTAAAGACATCGCCGAAAAAGAAATCCTCAAAGGATTTCATGCTAAATTCATTCATACCAAAAACATGACCATAGCTTACTGGAGGATTGAAAAAGGAGCCAGCCTTCCTTTACACGCTCACATTCACGAACAAGTTTCAAATGTGCTGGAAGGGGAATTTGAAATGACTGTTGACGGAAAAACCTCAATTTGCAGAAATGGTGATGTCGTTGCGATCCCTTCAAATATAGAACATGGAGGGAAAGCCCTCACAGATTGTTATATTCTGGATATTTTTCAACCGGCCAGAGAAGATTATCGTTAATTTTTTGTTTGCAAATAGCTAATTGCTTAGCTTACTGTTCAACAAAAATTTGTCATGAAAAAATTTAGCAGAAAAACGTTTTTCAAAGGCTTGGCACTTGGCACAATTTCTCTTCCCGTTGTTTTGCGATCTTGCATGTCTCAAAACAATGCACAAAACGGCAACGCACCAAATATCATCAATCGCAAAACTTATAAATGGAAACTGGTGACCACATGGCCGCCGAATTTTCCGGTTTTAGATGAAGGTTGTAAACTTTTCGCGAAATGGATTAAAGAAATGTCTGAAGGGCAGATGGACATTGCGGTCTATGCAGGAGGAGAATTGGTTCCACCACTTGAAGCCTTCAATACGGTGAGAAGCGGAGCTGCTGAAGCAGGAAGTGGAGCAGCTTATTATTGGGCGGGCATGGTCCCCGCTGCACAATTTTTTGCTTCTGTCCCATTCGGAATGAATGCACAGCAGTTGAATGCCTGGATTCTTTGCGGAGGAGGTTTGGAGCTTTGGGAGGAGTGTTATGCAGAGTATGGTTTGGTTCCAATTTTAGGCGGAAACACCGGTGTTCAGATGGGGGGCTGGTTTAATCGTGAGATAAACAGTTTGGAAGATTTTCAGGGTTTAAAAATGCGTATGCCCGGCTTGGGTGGAAAAGTGTTGAAAAAAGCTGGCGGAGCTCCGGTACTCCTGGCTGGAAGCGAGTTGTACACTGGTCTAGAAAGAGGAATCATCGATGCAACTGAATGGATAGGACCGTATCATGATTATAAAATGGGCTTTCATCAAATCGCGAAATATTATTACTCTCCAGGATGGCATGAAGCCGGAACAACTTTGGAATTTTTCTTTAACAAAAAGAAATTTGACACCCTTCCAAATCATTTAAAAGTCATCATGCAATGTGCTGCGCAACGGCTAAATATCTGGATGCTTTCTGAGTTTGAAGCTCAAAATGGCCTTTACCTTGAAAAAATTCTTGCAGAAAGTGAAGTTGAAATTCGAAAATTTCCAGATGAAGTATTGGCACAGCTCAGAATTTATACAGATGAAGTCATTCAGGAACTCATCAACAAAGATCCTTTTGCTAAAAAAGTTTATGAATCTTACAACAGCTTCCGCAAAAAAGCGGTTGCCTGGTCAGAGCTTACCGAAAAATCATTTTACAACAGTATTCAAATTTGAAGGATTATTTAATCAGCAGAAAAATAAGCTTCGGAAAAAATATTACCAGCAGAAGGAAAATTAATTGAATAATAACAAATGGTATAATTCCCCTGTAAAGATGATTGGTAGTCACGCCTGGCGGAGCAACGCCTTTTAAATAAAACAAAGAAAAACCAAAGGGTGGTGTCAGAAAAGAGGTTTGCAAATTGAGCGCCAGTAATATTCCAATCCAGATCAAGTTCATTTCGTAAACTTCAAAGATCGGTGCCACTACGGGAACTATGATAAATATGATTTCTATAAAATCGATGAAAAATCCTGCAATGAACACCACTATCATTACCAAGATCAAAAAAGCCGTAGGTGAAAGGTTTGCATTTTCAATCAATTGGACAAGATAGCGGTCTCCGCCCATTTCTCTAAAAACAAAGGTAAAAGTAGTAGCTCCCAAAAGAATGATAAAAACCATACAAGTCAAGTGAGTCGTTTCCTGCATTACTGATCTCAAAACAACTAAATTGAATTTCCCTTGTGTCATCGTCAGTAGAATAGCGCCCAAGGCTCCGATCCCGGCAGCTTCAGTAGGAGAGGCGATTCCCATAAAAATCGACCCCAAAACAGCTACGATTAACAATAATGGCAGGACGAAAGCTTTAATCACCTTAATGACAAAATCTTCACTTTTAAATTGCTCAATCTCCTCCTGCGGAATACTGGGTGCATCATCAGGATTGCGCAAAGCAACTACTACAATGTAACTGATATAAGCAACAACCAACAACACACCCGGGATCAAAGCCGCTTTGAAAAGGTCCCCGACCGAAATACTCAACACACTACCCAAAAGTACTAAAACTACCGATGGAGGGATGATTTGCCCAAGCGTACCGGCAGAGGCAATGGTCCCCGTTGCCAATTCTGGTTTGTAGCCGCGTTTCAACATCGTAGGCAAGCTGATTAATCCCATTGTGATCACCGTTGCACCAACAATCCCCGTAGATGCCGCCAGCAACGCTCCAACGATCACGACCGAAATTGCCAGTCCTCCCGGCATAGTCCCAAAAAGCATAGCCATAGTTTCCAGCAAACTTTCGGCTAATCCGGATTTTTCGAGCATGATGCCCATAAAAATGAACAGCGGAACAGCAACTAAAACATAGTTGCTCATTACCCCCATAATTCTTGGTGGCAAAGCTGAAAAACTGGATGGATCTAAAAAACAAAGGGCATAAATGATCGAGATGCCTCCTAAAGTAAACGCAACCGGATAACCATAAAGGATTAAAATAAAAATACTCAGGAATAATATAATCGCCAGTATTTCCATCAATTTGATTTTCGGGTTTTCGATTTTTCAATCAATACCAGCGCAGATTCAGAGACATTTGCAAGGGCTTGCAAAAGCAATAGTCCCATTCCAATTGTGACTGCAAATTTTATAATAAAACGAAAAGGCAGGCCATCGGGATTTGGAGATTCTTCCATGATTTCAAATGACCCTTTCGCATAAGAAAAAGAAACCAGGATGATCAAAATACACCATGGAATTAAAAAAACAATTCCACCAATCAGGTTGGTCCACGCTTTATTCCTTTTAGAAAATCTTGCATAAAAAAGATCTACCCTGACGTGTCGATTGTGTTTGAAAGCATAGCCGGCTCCCAATAAAAAGATCGCAGCAAATAAATGCCACTCCAGTTCCATACCCCAGACACTTGCACTGTTCAAAACATAACGTCTTCCTACATCAAAACAAACCAGCAAAACCAATAAAAGCGTCAACCAGGAAATGGTTTTTCCAATCCACTCGTTAACCAAATTTGAAATCTTGATTATTAATTTTAGAATAGCAAGCATTAATCGTTTTGTTTGCAGTAAAATACAAAAAATCTGCAGACAGACTACAAACAAAGTAAATCACTCTTTTTTAAAACCGTCAAAATATTTTACGGTACTTGAAAAGTGATTGTTTTCGATCACGATCTCCCGCAGTGCTATGTTGTGGTGATCGACTTTGAATTCTTCGCTTTCCTGATCGATTTGAAAGAAAATGGACGGAGTGATTTGGATCAAAAGGTTCTTGATTCGAATCGTTTTTTCAACATGATAATGTCCCGTGAATACACTGATATTTTTCGGATAGGAAAAAAATATTTCCTGGATAGCTTCGATATCCTGCAAAGCATATTTCCCATCCATGAAAGGAACCCCCGCTTTTATCGGCGGATGATGCATAAAAACGAACAAGTCATCTTTTGCATTTTTCAATTGTCGTTGCAGCCACTTTAGTTGTTTTGTGGAATGATAACCTCTGGAAGAATCCAAAAACAGGAAAGTAGATTTTCCAATTTTTTTGGCAAAAAACAATTCGTCATCTGTCGTCAAATGATCCAGCTCAAAGATATTTGCGAGCATTTTAGTGTCATCATGATTTCCCGAAATCACACTGTAAGAAATCTGAGTTCTGTCTACAATTTTCTTTATCCATTTATAAATACTCACATCGCCATCCCTGTAACAAAGGTCGCCGGAAATGACCAAATGTACGGGTTCGAGAAATTTAATCTTATCGATTATTTTTAAAAAATTCTTTCGGACATCTATGTCAAAAGGCACCACTCCTTCAACATCTATGTGCAAATCGGTAATCTGAATAATTTTCACGAAAACAAGTTTACATACTTTATAAAATCAAATTTCTTTGGATTATTACACCTGTGACTTGCAGTTTGTTTAATTTCTTCTTCCGAAGAAGGACAAACCAACCAAAACTGCTCTGCCGATTATATTGCCAATCGTAGCAGGAACAAGGTTTTTTATGAAAAAATTATACCATCTAAGTATTTCAAATTCGACAACTGATTGCCAGGCCATTGTCCAAAACTCAGGTCCGCAAAACTGTTTTATTGCAAGCCCTACCAAAATAAATCCTTTTGGAATTTCAAATTATAATCCAAAATAAATTACAATTGCAGCAACTTCGAGCTGTGCTTCTTTTGCTTTTGGATGAGAAGATGGAAAAACACCATCTCCTGTCAAGTCCGGATAAATGGCCTCTGAATTCTTAGGATCCAAAAATACCGTCAACTGGCTATTTATTTTGCCTCCATCCCAATCATTGGTTATTCCGCCATAATCCCATTCAAATCCATAGAAATTAAAATCTTTACCGTTCATTTCAAGTAGTTCATCCAACGTAGTTCCGATCTTTATACCTTCTTCGGTTTCCCATTGAGCATTAGGTTTTTCAATTCGAATTCGGCTTAGTTTTTTGTATTCAAACCCCTCCTGCCACTCAACGATTAGTTCGTTTGGAGATTTTGGAAAAACAATAGTTGCTGCGACCACTTCACCTTCTCCAACGCCAACCTCTTCTCTGATTACATTTTCTTTTCCGTATGCACTGATTATTTTTTCTTCATCAGCATCAGCCACAATCAATCCAACCTGCTTGTTAGGAATACACAGCCATTTGGATACTACTTCTGTCGTATCATTTTCAACTTTTTTAGTCTGATTATTTGAATTCGAATTTGAGTTATTTGGGTCGCAAGCTAAAATGGTCAAAATAACCAGAAAAACGATGCTTAAATATTTCATGATGAGAGGTTTATCTTTTTAATTTGAAAAAAGGGTAAACTTTTTCCTTAAATCCTGATTTGTTAAAATCATATCAATTTATATAGATGTGTAATGTAAAAATATTCCGTTTGAACTAATAAAGAATTGTTCAAAATAATGAACATCTCGCATTTTCATTTCAATTTTAGTATTTGTTTTTGAAATAGACTCGGCTCGAATCTGTGACATCAAATTAGATATAACATTCGGGATTCTCAATTTTAAACAACACCTATTTACGTAAAAAAAACACTAAGCCCTTGTTGTAAAACCTACAATTACCAAGGCTTAATAATAAAATGAAACTAATGTCTAAATTATTTTTGCTCAAAAAAATGATGTCACAATATTCATAGGCTGTTTTCCATTATTTTCTCCAAAATTCATACATATGACCTTTTTTTTACTTAACTTTGTGTAGCAAGAAATATAAAAATATCCCCATTTAACCCTCCCTCTTGAAAACCCAAAAGCCCGGGCACCCCTCCGGGCTTTTGATATTTTTGAAACCTTTCTGATCCCCTTCTTTTATAGCTCCAATTAATTCCGAATTCGTATAACCATCTGCTGCAAAAGCATTAGTTTTGAGAAAGTCAATTTATAAAATTCAATAATGCGCTGGCCTTATGCAATCATTAATCACTCGATTTTTATTCGTTCTGTTCATTTTTCAATTCCAATCCATAACATTCGCACAAACCGGTGAAACCATGCCTTCAGCTTTTTTAACCCCCTTTGAGAAAAACAACAATACAACTGCAACCTATCATGAAGCAATAGACATTTACAAAAAATTGGCACGTCAGCACCCACAACTTGAACTCAGAGAATATGGATCAACAGACAGCGGTTTCTCTCTTCATTTGGCAATTCTTTCAACAAATGGAAATTTTGATGCGGATTCGCTTAGAAGTAGTGAGACGCAAATTTTAATGATCAATAACGGGATCCATCCGGGAGAACCTTGCGGTGTGGATGCTTCTATGCTGCTTTTGAAAGATTATTTGGAAAAAGAAGAATTACAAAAATATCTGGAAAAAACGGTTATCGTAATCATCCCGTTGTATAACATTGGCGGAGCTCTTAATCGGAACAGCACCACTCGCGCCAATCAAAATGGCCCCGAATCATACGGGTTCAGAGGCAATGCCCAAAACCTTGATCTCAATCGTGATTTTATTAAATGTGATTCTAAAAATGCTCAGACGTTCAACCAAATTTTTGCTGAATGGCAACCTGATGTTTTTATTGACAACCATACTTCCAATGGAGCAGACTATCAGTACAAACTTACATTGGTGACAACTCAACACAATAAATTGGATCCAAACCTAGCCAAATATTTGAATAAAGAAATGCTTCCTCATCTTTATGGTGAAATGGCAAAAACTGAATATGAAATGACTCCCTACGTGTATGCTCGAAGTACTCCCGATGAAGGTATCGCAGGATTTTTAGATTTACCACGTTATTCATCCGGCTATGCGGCATTGTTCAATTCAATTTCCTTTATGCCGGAAACCCATATGCTCAAACCTTTTAAAGATCGAGTAGAAAGTGTTCGAATTTTCATGGATCGCATGATAAAACTGATGCACATTGATCACAAAAAAATACAATCTGCACGCAAGAAAGCAATTGAAAACACTAAAACAAAAAATAAGTTTGAACTAAACTGGGTGCTCAATATGGAAAATCCTGAAAAAATCAATTTCAAAGGATTTGAAGCAAAATATAAACCCAGCGAAATCACCGGTCATTCTAGGTTGTATTATGATCGAAATGCTCCTTACGAAAAAGAAATTCCTTTTTTCAATAATTACGTATCAACTCTGAATGTCACTAAACCGGAGGCTTACATCGTCCCACAGGCAAATCATGAAGTAATTCAACGGCTACAGTGGAATGGCGTTGAAATGCAAAAATTAACAGAGGATATTGAGCTGGAAGTAGAATTGTATAAAATTGAAGATTTCAAAACAACAGACTATGCCTACGAAGGTCATTATCTTCATTCGAAGCTAAAAGTCAAAAAATCAACTCAAAAATGGCTTTTCCGAAAAGGAGATTATGTTGTATTTACCAATCAACCGGCGAATCGATACATAGTAGAAACCCTGGAGCCACAAGCCCCTGATTCTTTTTTTTCCTGGAATTTTTTTGATGGTATTTTGATGCAAAAAGAATATTTCTCATCTTATGTTTTTGAGGATCTGGCTGCAAAATATTTAGAAGAGAATCCCGAGCTCAGAGCTCGCCTCGAAAAGAAAAAAGCTGAAGACGAAAAGTTTGCCGCATCCACAAGAACACAGCTTAATTTTGTGTATCAAAACTCGCCTTGGCACGAAAAAACTCATCGTGTCTATCCTGTCGGCAGATTGATCCAAAAAATTGATTTGCCTATTGAATAATTCTTACAATGCCTTTCGTACCTTTAAATGTGTCTAAGATGGATTCGTTTTGTCACTTTTGAATATGGCTTTCCGTCAAAAAGACACGTTTGTTCACTTTTCGCTGACAAATTTGCCTGAAAACTGAAATGGTCAGCAATTTGATTACTTTTTTTTTGTATGATTCAACGCAAACATTCAGATTATTTTGAGCGACTGACTCAGGACATAGCAAAGTTTTTTGCAGCCTTAATCGGTAAAAATATTGATTCAGTTGAAGAGGAATTAGATCAAGCCTATCACGAATGGCTCAAACTGGATCGAAAATCTCTTGATGCGCTGAATTCAGAGGAATTGTTATCCACGCTTTTAAAAGAAATGAATCTAGATGTGGAACACATTGAACTTGTAGCGGAAATCTTTGCAAATGAAGGAGAATTATATTTTAATAAAAATCAATATTTTAAAAGTAAATCAAAACTGCAAAATGCATTAAATTTATTCGAATTTGTCGATCAGGAAAAACAAATCTTTTCTTTTGAAAGACAATCTGATTTGCAAAAAATAAAAAAGCTAATTGCAAAAATTAATTTAAACTACAAAAACGGCAATATAAAAAATGACTTACGATAATTTCACGATAAAATCACAAGAAGCTATACTCAAGGCTCAGCAAATTGCAGCCGGAAATGACCAGCAAAACGTCGATACAGTTCACTTGCTCAAAGGTATACTGCAAACTGACGAAAGTACTTCGCAATTTTTGTTGAAAAAATCGGATGTCAATATGGCAACACTTGACACCGAACTAAACAAAGCTATCAGCAGCCTACCAAAAGTTGAAGGTAGTGACAAACAGTTTCTGACCAACGACGCTAACAAAGCTTTGAGCCAGGCGAAAAAAATGCTTAAAGAATTCGGAGACGAATACATTTCAATCGAATTGCTGCTCCTCGGTATTTTAAAAGGAAAAGACAAAGGGGCAACGATTTTGAAAAATCTAGGTGCAACTGAAAAATCATTAAGAGCAGCTATCGAAGAGCTTCGAAAAGGAAGCAAAGTTACTGATCAGAGCGCCGAAGGCCAATACAATGCGTTGAACAAATTTGCTATCAACCTCAACGAACGAGCTGAATCCGGAAAGCTGGATCCAATTATTGGTCGCGACGAAGAAATCCGAAGAGTTTTACACATTCTATCTCGTCGAAAAAAGAACAATCCTATCATCATTGGAGAAGCCGGTGTTGGAAAAACTGCTATTGTTGAAGGTATTGCCTGGCGAATCGTAAAGCATGATGTCCCTGAGAACCTTCAATCCAAGAAAATTTACACGCTCGATATTGCCGGATTGATCGCCGGAGCGAAATTTAAAGGTGAATTTGAAGAGCGTCTCAAAGGAGTGATAAAAGAAGTCACCGAGTCTGATGGCGAAGTAATTCTTTTTGTTGACGAAATCCATACTTTGATCGGAGCAGGAGGCGGTGGAGGAGCAATGGATGCCGCCAACATTTTGAAACCAGCGCTTGCACGCGGAGAACTCAGGACCATTGGGGCGACAACACTCGATGAATACCAAAAATATTTTGAAAAAGACAAAGCTCTGGTCCGACGCTTCCAGACCGTGATGATCGACGAACCAAGCATTGAAGATACTATTTCAATTCTTCGTGGACTACAAGAACGTTACGAAGTTTATCACAAAATTGAAATTTTGGATGAAGCTTTGATCGCTGCCGCAGAGCTTTCTCATCGTTATATCGCCGATCGCCATTTACCGGACAAAGCAATTGACCTGATTGACGAAGCAGCTGCAAAACTCCGCTTGGAATTGGATTCTGTTCCTGAAGAAATTGATGAAAAAGACAGAAAAGTAAGACAGCTGGAAATTGAAAAAGAAGCGATTAAAAGAGAGAAAAACAAAAAGAAACTGGATGCGATCAACAAACAAATCGCCAATGCTCGTGAAGAATTAGCCTCCCTCACTTCAGCATGGAAAAGCGAAAAGGAAATCGTCGATACCATTCAAAATATCAAAAAAGAAATCGAAGAACTGGAACTTCTGGCCGATAAAGCCGAACGCGAAAGCGATTTCGAGGAAGTTGCAAAAATCCGCTACGGAAAGATCAAAGAAAAAGAAGTTATGCTCAAAGTAGCTGAAGAAAAGCTCGAAAAACTTCCCGAAGAAAATCGCTTTACAAACGAACAGGTAAATGCCAACGATATCGCGGAAGTAGTAGCCCGATGGACTGGAATTCCCGTCAGTAAGATGCTACAAAGTGAAAAAGATAAATTGTTGAAACTGGAAGAACAAATCGGCAAACGCCTCATTGGTCAGCACGAAGCAGTCACCGCTGTTTCAGATGCGGTTCGCCGAAGCAGGGCAGGATTGCAGGATGCCAATCGACCAATTGGTTCCTTCATTTTCCTTGGACCAACAGGTGTTGGTAAAACTGAGTTGGCCAAATCTCTGGCTGAAGTGCTTTTTGATGACGAACGAGCCATCACCAGGATTGACATGAGTGAATTTCAGGAAAGACACTCAGTCTCTAGATTAGTTGGGGCACCTCCAGGCTACGTTGGGTATGACGAGGGCGGACAGTTGACAGAAGCTGTACGGCATAAACCTTATTCGATTGTTTTGCTGGATGAAATTGAAAAAGCTCATCCTGACACATTCAATATTTTGCTCCAGGTATTGGATGATGGCCATTTGACAGACAGCAAAGGTCGAATTGCCAGTTTTAAAAACACCATCATCATTATGACTTCAAATATGGGAGCTGAAACTATTTTGGAAAATTTTGAAGACCTTGATGCACTCGGAGAAAAACATCGAACAGAAATAATCGAAACTACCAAAGTTGAGGTTTTCGAACATTTGAAAGAAAACCTCCGGCCCGAGTTTCTTAACAGGATCGACGAACAAATTATGTTTTTACCACTCAGTAAAGAGGAAATCAAACAGATTCTCGAATTGCTAATGAAAAAGACCTACAAAATGTTAGCAAAGCAGGGGATCATACTCAAACTTACTGATAAAGCCAAAGACCTTTTAGCAGACCTTGGTTACGAACCTCAATTCGGAGCGCGTCCTCTGAAAAGAGTTTTACAAAAAGAAGTCATCAATGAATTATCCAAGCTGGTCCTTTCCGGAGAATATGGCCCTGGAGATACCATTTATGTTGGAGTTGACGTAAAAGGACTTACTTTCAGCAAAGAGCCTCCTGTTGAAAATGGTCAGCCTCAAAAACAGCAATCAAAAGCTCAGGAAAATGGGAATCCCAAAAAGGAGGACGAACGCCAAAAACAATTGGATGATTTAAAAAAGGCAACAAAAGATGTTGAAGATGCCATCAAAAAAACAAAAAAAGAAGATGGCGACAAATCCAAAGAGAATTAGATTTCACTACTAATAAAACCACAATAACGCCCTGTTGTCAATTTGATGATAGGGCGCTTTTTTTGTCATCTTTTTTAAAAAAATCGGAAATAAATCCATTATCAGCTTTTCCATTTAAATACATTTTACTCCTTTCTTTTCCCTTTTCACAACTTAATCATTCCACTCCAATTAATTCTATTATCGAAACACCTCTTCTCGCCTACATATTTGTATTGTAAATAATCCAAAACAATTTTTCTTAATCATATTTTTTAACTCCAAAAAAATCAACCAATGAAAAAGCAAATGATTATCAAAAACAGTTCAAGACTCGATCAGTTCCACACAAGAATTAATGCAGCTATTATTTTAAGCAAAGGAAAAAAGAAGTATTTTAAAGAGGATGGTTTTGAAACAATATCGCTCGGTTATTAAAATACTTCGCCATCAAAATTATTACAATCCTTTATTGGATAAAACCAAAAAGAGCAGTTTTAAGGCACCTTTCAAAGTGAAAATTCAAGATGAATGAACCTCAAAATATCCATGCAAAATCAACAAACTATTTGTACGTGTAAGTTTAATAAAAGAAATAGAAAAGACTGCTAATATCTGACAGTCTTCGTGGCACCTTTATGGCTTGAGATTCAAGTGGTATCTTACTTGGTTTTCAGCCATTTAAAACCCCGGGTAAAAAAATTTTACAATGTTTTATACAGGAAAATTGAACTATATAGGTTTAAATAGGATGCTTAAGGTGCTTAAGTTTGAATTTTGTAGATTTTTTAACCTACCTTAATTTTACGTTAGGTTGCACAGATAAGGAATTAAAAAGACTGTAGTGAATATGTGCGTTTTGATTAGGCGGGTCAATGTGTTCACTTCACCAACCTGGTTTCAGGATAGGTATTGTACCAGGCAAACCAGAAGATATTGTGAGAAGCTAACCTATTAAGAACCCTACCATTTGGGCCTCTTAACTCATCATGAGAAACCTTCCATTCTTGATTGGAAGTATCAATGAGTTTTCCTTTTTTATAGGTTTTAAATGAAACCATTTGACTGTTATAGACCCTTGCGGTACCAGATTTATCGGCTAAGACAATAAAATTTGTATTCCCAATTTTCCCCTTGTACCACTTCTTCTTTTTCAAATAGCGAATTGAAATAGCCAATGGATCTTCTTTGTATCCTTCGGTTCTGATAATCAATACTTCATCTTTGTTTTGTAATACACTATCTAATGCTGGAACGGGGAACATTAATTTATCTGTTGCAAAATATTCCCCGTAAGCCGCTCCTTCACTATAGTCCCTGTCATACCCGGTATTTAATGAAAGCACTTTCGTGTCCGGGTGCGTTTTCTTCCAATTTCCCCATGTAGTAGTGACGATAGGCAAAACTTCCAACTCAATTCCTTTATCGACTAGAGGGCCTAACACTGGCTTACCTTCAATCGTATTCCATAAGCTTTGAGTGGCTTTGTCATACATTAGTTTATTTGATTTGTAGAGAAAACCACTTGTACCAAGTTGATGAACTGTTTCTCCATGTTTCATATTGTATGCAATAACGGTCCCGCAAAGGGTGCAGTAGACACCAGCGATCCGGTCATCTCCAAAATCATCGATAAACATTTCATGCCAGGCAAGAATTCGTTTCGGATATGCTTTGGCAACTCCATTGATATAAGCTCCAAATACAACATCGGAATTTGCTAAATAAGCTGCTTGATCTGCATCCAATAATACAGGAAGTCTCAACGGTGGTATGCCATCTTGCACAACACCTCCCCAAACAACCTCTTCAAGACGAATATCTGCCAGATGAGAACGATCTTTAAAATACGCTGCGAATTTAGGATCAATGTGTTTATACAACTCTGCTTTGAAATCAAAATAATATGGCTGAATGTCAGGATCAACTTCCCACAGCCAGATCATCCAATCAAAAAATTTAACGTGAGTTTGACCGGTTTTTCGTTGCAGAAGTTGATTTATGTCTTGTAATAGTTTCTTATTAGGACTTAATCGCTTTATTTCAACCAGCGGTGCAATCATTCCTTCTTCCCAATGGCTCTCCAAATCAGCAAGTGCTTGTTTGTCATCCTCGGCACTTGCACTATAAATGAAAGTTTTTAATAAGTTTACAATTTCATCATCAGTCAAGGAAGACTTACGTTCCTGGGCATTGCTAATAAGTACTACAACACTCAGTAAGAGACAAGTAAAAAGTATTCGAAGCATAATCCAAAACTACACTTTTTTGGTTTATCGAATAATCAGGAAACAGACAGTTTTTTCCTAGGACTGTCAATAAGGTTAGCTTTAGGAAAGTCAGTAATTTAAAAAAGAAGATCGGAAAAGGACTTTTGATTTTAAAATGATTTGAGATCATATCTTCCCAAATACAAATCATTCCTTAAAAAAAGGCTGCCAAAATTTGACAGCCTTCGTGGTACCTCCAGGAATCGAACCAGGGACACCAGGATTTTCAGTCCTGTGCTCTACCAACTGAGCTAAGGTACCGTTTGTTGCTTTTTAAAAGCGACTGCAAATTTATATCGTTTTTTTTTATTGCACAAGACATCAGGAATGAATTTTAAATTTAATTTTGCAATTGCGCTAATGTAAATGCGTTACTTTTATTCGAATAACAATTAATCTAATTAAAAACGATGTTTTCAAAGTTTCTTTCTCTCCCTTTTGTAATTACCCTGTTGGTATGTTTGTACTATACCTGGGAAGGAGACCTTAGCCCAATTTACATCGTTCCAAATGTGGTTATCCTGGCTTCCATCTATGTGCTGAGCCCACAAATCGATTGGCTTTGGTATCAAAAAAATCCGCCTGAAATGGATGGAAAACTACGCGTTTTTTTAGAAAAAGTATTCCCATATTACCGAAACCTGAACCCCAAAGAAAAGAAAAGATTTAGGGTCAGGGTCAATCTTTACATAATCGCCACCGAGTTTATGCCGAAGGCAATGGAAAATGTTCCAGAGGATATAAAAGGCCTGATTGCAGCAAATATAGTTATGCTGACTTTTGGTCAAAAAGATTACAGGCTGTCAAAATTCGAAAGGATTGTTGTTTATCCGCATCCTTTTCCTTCTCCACAATTTCCTAAACATCTGCATAGTTCGGAGATTTTCGAAGAAGATGGCGTTATTTTATATTCATTAGAACAACTCGTTCCCGGGGCTACTAGACAGACACAATTTTACAATATTGCACTTCATGAATATGCGAAAATTTTTAAACTAATTTATCCGGA
>JANQFJ010000071.1 GCA_028277915.1 Saprospiraceae bacterium | reverse complement strand
TTTATTATAATTTGCAATACGAAAAGGGGAGATTAAGAATTTGGAAGAGGGTTGTTTCAAGTCTTCAAGCATTGAATAATAAACTGATTTCCCTCTTTTAGTTTTCTTCATATTTTTCCACAATAATCCAAGAACTGTGCCATTACACAAAACTCGCTTTTGAAGTTTCTGCATCACTTTTTGGCAATTTTACAACAGCATTGTCAGACTTGGTTTCGAGTAGTTTGTTGTACTCTTTTTTGTATTCATCGTAATCTGTATATTCATTGTAAACGACCGTTTTATCATTTTCACAATGAAGTAATATCTGAAAACACAAATGGTTATCTTTATAATAGAATTTTGTGATCAGGTTTTTAATTTGAGTTCCTTTTAATTTGTCCATTTCTTTTATATAAAAAGGTTAAGTAAACTGAAAGGAGGTAAATCAAGAATGAAGCCATAATAAATTTATTCTATTTGCCTTTCTCTTTGCTTGTGACATGCAAATCAAAATCAATTAAACTCAAAATATCATATGTAACTGACGTTTTCTCACCCTTGAAATGTAATAATAGCCTGTATTTGCGTCAATTTGGCAGCTAATGCTCTATGGCATATCCTTTGACAAAGCATAACCAGCAATCGCGAGTAATTCATTAATAAAAAAATATACAAATGCAAAAGGGACAAATTTCTGTTCAAACGGAAAATATTTTTCCAATTATCAAGAAATTTCTCTATTCAGACCAGGAGATTTTTCTCAGAGAATTAATTTCAAATGCCGTTGATGCAACTTCCAAAATAATGACTTTGGCATCGAAAGGCGTATTCAAGGGAGAAGTCGGAGATACGACCATTGAGGTAATCCTTGATAAAGAAAACAAAACGATCACCATAAGTGATAAAGGTATTGGGATGACAGCTGATGAGGTGCAAAAGTATTTGAACCAAGTGGCTTTCTCCAGCGCACAGGAATTTTTAGACAAGTACAAAAACGAAAGTGGAATAATTGGGCACTTTGGTTTAGGATTCTATTCTGCTTTTATGGTAGCTAATAAAGTCGAGGTTTTTACTAAAACTTATAAAAAAACAGTCAAAGGCGCAACCTGGACTTGTGAAGGTAATCCTGAATATACTTTGGAGGATAACAAGAAAAAGGAAAGAGGTACTGACATTGTTTTGCATATCAGTGATGACGCTGAAGAGTATCTGGAAGAAGGGCGAATCCAGGGTTTATTGGATAAATATTGCAAATTTCTTCCCGTCAAAATCAAATTTGGAACAAAAAAAGAAACTATTTATGAAGGCGAAGGAGATGACCAAAAAACAAAGGAGATTGAAGTTGACAACATTGTCAATAACACCCATCCTGCCTGGAAAAAACAACCTTCCGAATTGACAGATGAGGATTACAAAGGTTTTTACAATGAGTTGTACCCGTTCAGCCAACCTCCATTGTTTTGGATCCATTTGAATATTGACTTCCCGTTTAATCTGACCGGTATTCTTTACTTTCCAAAATTGAACAATAACTTGGAAGTTCAGAAAAACAAGATTCAATTGTACAGCAATCAGGTTTATGTAACCGATGAAATCAAGGAGATTGTTCCTGAATTTTTGACGCTATTGCATGGTGTGATCGACTCTCCTGATATTCCTTTAAACGTTTCTCGAAGTGCTCTCCAAAGTGATCGAAATGTAAAAAAGATAACTGGTTACATCACTAAAAAGGTTGCGGAGAAACTGAATGATTTGTTTAAAAAAGACCGTGAAGGTTTTGAGGCAAAGTGGAAAGATCTTTCAGTTTTTGTGAAATATGGAATGCTTTCCGAAGAAAAATTTCACGAAAAAGCAATAAACTTCGCTTTATTAAAAAATACAGAGGGGGAATATCTTACTATCGAGGATTACAAAACAAAAATCAAGGACAATCAAACAGATAAACATGACAAGTTAGTCATGATCTATACTAACAACCCGGCTGAACATCACAGCTTTATAGACTCTGTTAAAAATTATGGCTATGATGTTTTGGAGTTTGATACCATTATTGACAATCACTTCATGCAACATCTTGAGTACAAGCTTGGTGATATAACATTTGTAAGAGTAGATTCTGACATTGCAAGCAATTTAGTACAGAAAGATGAAAAAATGGAATCTGTGTTAAGTGAAAAAGAAGAAGAAAAAATCAAAGATTTATTTGAATCAAAAGTTAGCCAAGCTGGAGCTACTATTGTACTACAGCCACTTTCTCCAGGCGATCAACCAGTTTTGATTACTAAACCTGAGTTTATGAGAAGAATGAAGGAAATGCAAGCACTTCAAGGCATGCAAATGGATGGTCTTCCTGAAAGTTACAATATTGTTGTCAATACCAATCATCCATTAGTGGCTGAAAAACTCGTAAAAATGAGAAGCGAAGAAAAGAAGGAGGAGTTCGTAAAACACCTCTTTAACCTCGCCCTTTTAAACCAGGGGATGCTAAAAGGTTCGGATTTGTCTTCGTTTATTAATAAGAGTATAGAATACTTGAAATAAGCCCGAAAGCCACTGCAAAATTACAGTGGCTTTTATTTTTCTTCTATTTGTTTTAATAGATTCTCGGCTTTTTCACTGTAAAATCCACCTTCAATCTTTAAAAGGTCTGTAATCAAGGCTTTCGTTTCTTCAATCTTTTCCAACCCAAGATTTGCCAATGCGAGATGCCAGGTGGCGGCTTCATAATGTTTTTCGCTATTGATTCTCGCATAGGTAAGATTTTCAATGGCTTTTTCCATTTCTCCAAGTTTCATTGCAGACAGTCCTGAAAAATAATGCGCAGTTGAATTTTCCGGTTGCACTTCCAGCAAATTTTCAAAAAAGAAAAGGCTCTCCTGGTAGTATTCATTCCGATAAAGCTCAATACCTTCATTGTATTCTGCAGCAGAATCTTCTCCACCACGTACAATTTCAATTAAATCTTTTGAAGATTGAAAATCTGCCAAAAAAGTTTTTTCACTGCTTTGGGCATTCCAGTAAATAATAACTGCCGCCGAAATAACCAAGAACAGCAAAACAGCCGCTATCCGATTCATTGTCCAAAAGATTGCGCTTAATGGTTGGGTGTTTGACTTGCTCTTTCTGATGACGGCACTCTTCAAATCTTCTATTTCCTTTTCAGGATCAAGGCTGCTTTCTTGAGAAAATCCTTCCAATGCCTCAGCACATAAGGGGCAATCAAGTAAATGATTTTCAACGCGATAGCGGGAATTTTCGTCAATATCTCCTATCAGATACTGACGAATTTCCGCTTGACTCAGGCAATTCGTTGGTTGAAAAACCAATTTATTTTTCTCCATACTTAATTATTCTTCAGCGATAGCATTTCGTCAATTTACTTTGTAGCGCCAATCTGAGTCGATTCCAAAAGTATCCTCAGATTCCTTTTTCCGTTTTGTAAAAGACTTTTAACTTGTTTTATCGAATATTCTGTTTTCTGTTCAATTTCGTTATAACTCATTCCTTCAAAAAAAAATAATTCCAGACATTTTCTCTGATCAGGTTTCAGTTGTTTTAAAGCATGGTGAATGAGTTGTTCCTCTTGCCCTTCATTATTAAGACACAAAAAGTCTTCATTTTCCATAATTTTTTTTGACTTTTTTTCAAAAAGTTGCCATTCTCTGGTTTGCTCCGCCTTTTTATTCTGGTTTCGCAAATAATTTAAACAAAGGTTTCTTGAGATTGTGTACAACCATTTTTTAAAAGATTGGATGTCTGAAGAAGGAAGGTGGGCAAGCATTTTTTCAAACACTTCCATCGCAATATCTTTGGATTCCTCTTTATGCTTAATGTATTTCAAGCAGATACCATAAACCAAATGAACATATCGATTGTATAATTCGCCAGCAAATTCAGATATCCCAGTCTCCTGGAACTTGACAATTAACTGCTCGTCAGAATACTTGCTTAATGGTTGATTTTTTTTAAGCTTAAAAATCATAAAGATTCCCTTCTTTCCAGTAAAAATAAAAAATGTGATTAAGAAATGACTCCTAATCACATTTTAAATAACAATAAAGTTTCGTACAGCTACAACTTTGTGGAAGTAAGAATCTTTTCGAGCTGCTGCATATAATTTCGTTTTTCTTTGCCAGGAGCATGAATAAACCCATCCAAATAAAGCAGATCATTAGTGTCCGACTGGTGGATTATATAACTAATAAACGGACCTCCCATGTAGTCATTTTCGATCTCCCAAATACCACGTGATTCCACTGCGTAGTGATTATCGATTTGCATCGTTTTCAAAAACATAGGCAAATCCACATCATTTATGTACATGTAGGTGTTTTCAATTTCGGTACTTACATATTTGCCCAAATTGTTTCGAATTTCTTTTATTCCTTCTTTGGTCAATTGTTTTTGATCAGTGTATTTGAGTTTATGAATAAAAATATTGCTGCTTAAAAAATCCGTTTCTTTTCTGAGCCATAGCGTATTAGACAACGAATCATGCATTGCCAAAAAATAATCATCCGGAATATTGATGTCAGCATTAAATTCTTCCTTTACTTTTTTGTTTAACTCAAGATTCCTTCCAACCTGATAAATATTTGCTTCAACAAAAGGCTCATCATGCTCGTGAATTTTTTGCGTGATAGCCTGGTAGTTTTTTTTAATATTCGCTATTAAATCATCATCACTGCTAGCAAACTGGTAAATCAAAATTTGAGGGCTTGCCCACTTGTTGCGACCTATTGAAATATTGAAATTTTTATCACTTTTGGCACGTCTGACTTTTTCAGCTCCCAGATCCTGTTTGATAAAATTGGTGGTTTCTGAGGTATTATTATTTAGATTTCCAATAATCAAGTAGGATCTGAAGTTTTTCCGCATTGGAACTTCCAATAAATCCTCAGGAGTCATATGCCTCAAATCAAATATTGGCTCCGGTTGTGGTAATATCAAATATGCAGAAGATAAATAATATTGAATGCTATCTCCTACAGGACCTTCCCAAATGGATTTATCAGCAATCACGACGACTTCGTTAACTTTCCCCATAGCATTAGGAGTTGGGGTGAGTTTATCCCGCACTTCAGCAGAACAGCTAAGTAATGAAATGACAAGCAATAAGGATATAATTTTAAAAAACTGTTTTTTCATAAAAATTTTCTTTGCGACGACATTTGATACAAAATTAATAAAATTGTGAACCTTGTTTTATCCCCTTATATATTAGACTTTATACTAAAATGGTTTTATGAGTTAAAAAAGAAGGATTATAATTCCAATCGAGGCACACCCGGAATCTAATAGCCATAGCTATTAAGGTGAGGACGGAACGAAGAGTTGGATAATAAGACGAATTTTTAACCATACGAAATTATTTAGAATAAAGTCTATTAAACCAGATGCAGGCGAAAAGTTTTTTGGTGTGCTCTTTTTTGTTCAAAGCCAACTCTTGTCAGAAAAACAATAGCCACTTTCAAAATTGAAAGTGGCTATTGTTTTTACATCGAATCTAAAATTATTCAACAATATAGTAAATCCTTGTCAACCATTTGGTTTTGTCTGGTTCTTCGCCAGGGTCTGTGACATACTCTTCCATTACAATATCAGGGTCTTTACCTAAAACCGAAGGACATGTTTTTCCAAGACCTTCATGAGCTTCTTTCAAATCCGCATAATCTCCGTAATAATTGTACATGATAAAGTTTTCATGAACTTCTGCATCGCCAGGACCGATATTGACCATCTTTTTAGGTTTACCTAATTCCGGAATCTCTGACACAGAAATAGCGGCAGCCATGTCTGAAGTTTGCGTTTCTTCGTCCCATGTGTAATAAATTCCTCGGGGCATTCCAATCATTTCTAATTGGTCTTCAGCGACTTTTTTCAAGATTTTTGGATAGTTTTCGGTATAAAACTGTTGTATATCTGCCATCTTCACCCTGTCCCGAATGGTATAATATTTAGTCCCTAAAACTTCAATCTCTTCAAAATTCGCACTATCCATATTTTCACATATTTTTTTAATTCCGGCTAATCCTTGTTCAAAATCAGGTCCTACCAAAGGATCCAGATCCTGGAATGCTAAAAAATATCTTCCGATGACATTGGCTACCGGACCGGCACCTGGTAACGATTTCATAGCCCAGGTCACCTTTGTTTTTCCATCATTTTCCTCAAAAGTCCATGTACCTTCTCCCCTTCCCATAAATCCAAAATCGACTTTTGTATTCACTAATTTGGCTGGCTCACTTTTCACAATTTTAAGATTGCCTTTCCCTACTTTTTCTCCATCCCAAGAATACGAACCACCTTCTCCTTCAACTTTGTCACCGTAAACTACTTTCATAGACGGGTCTTTCGCTGCCCAGGCAGACCACTTCCCCCAGTTCTCTAAATTATTTACTTGTTGGAAGATAATATCCGCAGATGATTCAATAGTCGTACTTCGTTCAACGGGAGCAGGAGCTGGTAAGACAAAAGATACAAGTACAAAAAGCACAATTAATGTAAGTAGCCCATAAAGCAGTTTTTTTAAGACTTTCATGATTAAAGATTTTGGTTTGTTTATAAATGTTTACAATCAGGCGTCTCAAAAAAAACATATTGTGTTTTTCAATTTCACACAAAACTAACAAAATGTTTTTAAAAATAAAAACGACCACACAAAAAATTGCGTGGTCGCTTATATTTTGAATTAAAATCTTTTCAATCAGAAAAGGCTCTCAATGACATTTTCTTCAGTGATGCGCTCTGCTTCAGCTTTGTAATTTCGAACAATTCTATGTCGCAATACGTATTTGGCAATGGCTTGTACATCCTCGATATCAGGCGAATATTTTCCATTGATTGCGGCATTGCATTTTGCACCCAAAACCAAATATTGCGAAGCTCTCGGCCCTGCACCCCACGAAATATAATTGTTCACGGTATCGGTTGCTTTATCGGTATTTGGACGAGTCCTTGTCGCCAATGAAACTGCATATTCCAAAACATTGTCTGCTATCGGAATTTTACGAATCAGCTTTTGAAAAAACAAAATCTGATCGGTTGTAACGATATTTGACAAATTATAATCCGTCTCGGAAGTTGTCGATTTTACAACCTGAATTTCTTCTTCGTAGGAAGGGTAATCAAGCGGAATATTAAACATAAACCTGTCCAGTTGTGCTTCCGGTAGCGGGTAAGTCCCCTCCTGTTCAATTGGATTCTGTGTCGCTAAAACAAAGAATGGATTTGGCAATAAATGTCGCTGACCACTCACAGTAACCGAACGCTCCTGCATCGCTTCCAGCAAAGCTGCCTGTGTTTTGGGAGGTGTACGATTTATCTCATCAGCGAGTACAATATTGGCAAAGAGCGGACCTCGGTTAAACTTGAAATGACGGTCTTCATCCAAAATCTCCGAACCGGTAATGTCTGAAGGCATCAAATCCGGGGTGAACTGAATACGTTTAAAATCCAAATCCAGCACATCTGCAATAGTGCTTACAAGCAATGTTTTCGCCAAACCAGGAACCCCCACCAAAAGGCTGTGACCATTGCTGAACAGCGAAATGATCACTGCTTTCACTACGTCGTCCTGGCCGACAATGACTTTGGCAATTTCTTTTGATAAATCGCGATAGGCCTTAGCTAATCCATCAACTGCTTCAACATCAGATTTATAGGCTGTTTGCTGCATATTTTTTTTTATTATTTGAACGATTGAAATTGTCTTTTTTAAAAAATGTAAATTTATAAAAACAACTAATATTTAACGTGGTTATTATACCCTTTGTTTCGCATTGCCGACAAATAAGGCCTATCGGTACACAAACACAAAATCAAACGAAAAAACAGAATACAGATGAGGCAGATTTAATGAATCTTCGCGGATTTTATCTGCAGGACTGTCGTTGATAAAATCATTCAACGGGACAATTCCACACCATTTCAGACAAACCGTACATTTTTTTTGTGTAAGAATAATGCCACCACTCCGTTCTGATCGGCTTAAATCCAACCTTTTCCATTGTGTTCTTCAATAAATTGCGGTTTGAAAGAATGGTGTCAGAAAAATTGGTATATGTATGATGCGCTTCTTTTCCAAAAAAATCAAACGATGTGCCCATATCCAACTCTTCTCCGTTGCGATCTACAATGGTCAAATCAACTGCGAGACCTCTGTTGTGCATGGAGCCTTTGCCCGGAGGTGTAACGTAACTCGCATTTTGAAATTTATCCCAAAGCTGCTGCTGAACTGGTAATGGCCTGTAACAATCCAACATTTTAAACCGAAACCCTTTTTCTTTCAACATATTTTGGGCTTTGACCAGCTGATCGGCAGCTTCACGACGTAGAAAACAGCGACCGCAGTCATAAAGCTGCTCATTAACAAAGTTGTCCGTAGTTGCATATTTCAAATCAAACAAAATAGTGGAATCCAGGGAAATCAATTCTATCCACTTCGTTGTGTCATAATCAGGCACAATCGATTCAGGAGTTGAAGATTCGAGTTCAATTTTTTCAACGCTAGATGTATCGTGAACAATTTCAACCTGAGCGGGATTTTTCTTTTCACTCTTACAAGCGAAAAGAAAAATTACCACCAGCAGGAAGAAAACATTTTTCATAAATAACGATTATAAAAAAAGATGCAATTATTTTTTGAAAATTTTCTCCAAGTGCCTTCCAAGTGCTTTTGATCTCAGATTGCGGGCAATGATTTTACCTTCCGCATCCAACAAGACAGTATGCGGAATGGATTTCACAGAATACATTTGCGCGACCTTGTTCTTCCATCCTTTCAAATCACTAACGTGCTTCCATGTCAAGTCATCTTTTTCAATCGCTTGAGTCCAACGTTTCATATCTTTGTCGAGGCTCACACCGAGGATTTCAAAACCCTGATCTTTGTATTTTTCATACAGTTTGACAACATGAGGGTTTTCTCTGCGGCAAGGGCCGCACCAGCTCGCCCAAAAATCAATAAGCACCACTTTCCCTTTCAAATCACTCAAGCTCAGGTCTTCTCCCTCAGGTGTTTTTTGTGTAAAATCCGGCGCTTCGGCACCAACGATAAAACTCTTTGAAGATTTCAATTGGGTTTTCAATCTTTCAATCGAAACTTTATCCGTAGTGGATTCATATTTTTTAATAAAACGGTTGGCATATTCACCAAATGCAGGATGATTTTTGGCTTGCAAACCAATCACCACACCTCCCAAAGCATAACGATGAGCGCGTCCTTCAGACGGAACCTCTTTCAAGTGTTTGTCAATTGACTTTTTCACCTTTGCAGCATCAAATCCAACGGATGCAAGTGTTTGGGAATATTTTTTAAACGATTCAAAAATGGCAGGAATCTTATCATAATCCGGGCTTTTGAGATCTGCAAATTGAAAAAATTTGTCAACAAAATAATCGATCTCGTTTGAATAATCCCCCTGGTTATTCGGAAAGCTCAGATAGGTATTCAAAGCAGCGATTCTCGCCAAAAACGGATCAGATTTTTTCAAAGAATCCAACAATTCTATTTGGTGCTGATCGATAGTGGCCATAGCTTTTTTTACATTTTCGGCAGCCAACTCACTTTGTCTTACCGCATGTGTAAATTTGCTACTTTCAACCTGCAACTCTTTTTGCAACTTTCGAATGGTTGACATCAGAAGATCGTACCCTTTATTCGCTTCCGAACCGTAAATACTCGAACCCCGAACTCGTGAACATGTCCCTCGCATGGTCAGCTCAGGTTCATCGCTAAAAATAATCGGGCGCATTTGGTTCATCGCCGTTCCAACGTATAAAAACCTTGGTTCTCCAACCGGCACCGTAATCAAAAAACTATCTTTTCCGAGCGTTTTTGCCGCCTCCAGTTTATTGAATCCGATTCCGTTAAATTCATACAAACTCAAAGTCCCTTTTGTGTCGCAGCGAATCATTGAACATACGAGTTGAACATTCTCTTCACCAGGAGTCATCAACGAGCCCACCAACTCATTCTGACCATTGACAAACATCGTCAGAGATACCATTAAAGCGGTTAAAACTAATTTCATTATTGATATTTTATTTTAAATGTGTTTTCTAAAATCATTACTTCGGCAGTTTTTAAAAAGCTTTGAAGTATCAATTGTTTTACTTGTAATCTCACGCAAAGTCGCAGAGACGCAAAGGGTTTAAAAGCAATGCTTTGATTTCCAAGCGTGAACTAAAACCTACCGAAGTATTTTTAGGTCAATTTATTTAACCAGCTCCAAAAAGGTTTCTTCACTAATTATTTCTACCGTACCCAAAGCCTGTGCCTTTTTTAATTTAGAACCGGCTTTTTCACCGGCAACCAGAATATTCAGGTTGGAACTAACGGCGCTGATATTTTTAGCTCCGGCTTTTTCTGCAAGGGCTTGAGCTTCTTTCCTGCCCATTTTATGTAACGTTCCTGTGAAAAGAATAGTTTTTCCGATAAGTGGAGCATCCGCAGAAACAGCTTTTGGGAGATCGTCTTCAGTTTGGCTTAAATTAACGCCGAGGGTTTCCATTTCTCTCAGCAGGGCAATGTTTCGGGGATTATTGAAATATTCTATCACATTTTCAGCGACTACCGGCCCCACATCTTTAATATTTGTAAAATCCTCCAATGTCCAATCCTGCAAATCTAAAACGTGGCTAATTTCACCGGCGAGCAATTTCGAAACCTTTTTCCCCATATGGTGTATGCTCAGACTATGTAACAATCGGTAAATTGGATTTTGTTTGGCTCTGTCAATTGAAGCCTTCAGGTTTGCAGCAGATCTTTCGCCAAAGCCCTCCAAAGTGGCGATTTCATCGTAATCCAAACGATAAATATCCGCCATATTTCTCAACCAACCCAAGTCATAAAACCGCTCGATGTATGACTTTCCAAAACCATCAATATCCATTGCATCTTTTGAAACGTGAAATATCATGCGTTGCAAATCCTGTGCCCCACAGATACAATTTGGGCATCGCCAGGCAGCTTCTCCTTCTGTCCTGACTAATTGAACCTTTTCCTCCTGGTCATTGATCGGACAAAACTTAGGGAAGTCAATTATTTGTTCGGTTCCATCCCGCAATTCATCCATCGGCTTCACAATGTACGGGATTACATCTCCTGCCCTTTCCACTAAAACAGTATCTCCGATGCGGATATCTTTATCATTTATAAAATCCTCGTTGTGGAGCGATACGGATGAGACTGTCACACCTGCCAATTGGACGGGGTCCAGTTTTGCAACGGGTGTTATGGAGCCGATTTTTCCGACTTGGTATTCTACATTCAGCAGTTTGGTCGTTGCTTGTTTTGCTTTAAATTTAAACGCAATTGCCCAACGTGGATGGTGATTGGTACTTCCACACTTTTCCTGCAATTCGAGGCTATTTACCTTCACCACCATACCATCAATTTCGTAAGGATAATCTTCTCGCTTTTCCTGCCATTTCAAAGCATATCCGATTACTTCATCGATGTTTTTACAAACTTTTTTTTCTTTTACCGGAACTTTAAATCCTAACTCAGCCAATAGATTGATACTATCGTCATGCGTTTTAAATCGCTTCAACAAGTCATTATTTTCGTCATCCACGGCATAGCCAAGCTGGTACAGGAATGCAACCAGGCCACGTTTTGCAACCTCCCTGGGATCTTTCATGCGCAAACCACCCGAAGCTGTATTTCTTGGGTTGGCAAAAAGTGCATGGCCCTG
>JANQFJ010000053.1 GCA_028277915.1 Saprospiraceae bacterium | reverse complement strand
AATCACAAATCCTACGATTATCATCAAAAGCCGGATTACAAATCCTGCAAGCCTTCCAGGTGAATCTATCCAGGTTAAAAAAGAAAGTTGTACACCAACTAACATTAATACCAAGGCTAACATCCCAACTATGATCAATAAAAATCCCACTATTGCAAAAAAACTTTTTGAAGTCATAGTTTGTAAGGTTTCCAGAAGTAATATTTTGTAATTGTATTCACTTTTTTAGATTCAAAATAACCACAGATTAAAACAAAAAGCAAGGCAAAATTAAGGAAAATGATTATACAAAAGTCATTATATTTGTGAAGTTTCGTGCTCTTTTAACCAGTAAACCAATAAATGATAAAATTAATTGAATGTCCGCGTGATGCGATGCAAGGAATAAAGGAATTTATACCTACGGAGAAAAAAGCGGATTATATCAACCAATTGTTGAAAGTAGGGTTTGATACCATTGACTTTGGCAGCTTTGTGTCGCCAAAGGCAATTCCGCAAATGAGAGATACCGCTGAGGTGCTGGAACAATTGGTTTTGTCTGAAACCAAAAGTAGGTTGCTGGCTATAGTTGCAAACAAAAGAGGAGCGATTGATGCCTGTCAGTTTGAAGAAATTTCCTTTTTGGGCTATCCGTTTTCCATTTCTGAGACTTTTCAATTAAGAAATACCAACGCCACCATCGAAGAATCTGTAGATCGGGTGCAGAATATTCAGGATCTTTGTCTTAGTCACGGGAAATCTATGGTTGTTTATATTTCAATGGGTTTTGGTAATCCTTATGGCGATGAATGGAATGTGGAGATTGTCCAGAAATGGGTAGCTCGACTTTTTAAAATGGGAATCAAAATCCTTTCACTTTCAGATACAATTGGTGTCTCAAATTCTGAGAATATCAGTTACCTATTCAGCAATTTGATCCCTGAATTTCCTGAAATAACTTTTGGTGCTCATCTGCATACACAGCCATACAATTGGGAGGAAAAGGTGAAAGCTGCTTTTGAAAATGGTTGCTTGCGTTTTGATGGAGCGATCAAAGGGTACGGAGGTTGCCCGATGGCAAAAGACGAATTGACCGGAAATATGGCCACTGAAAACATGGTTCGTTATTTTGAAAAAATTGGCCAAAATCTCGAACTTGATCCAACTGCTTTTGAAACCGCTCTCCAAATGGCAACGCAGGTTTTTCCACTGCATTAATCTTTAGGGAAACATGAAAATTACCTTCATCCAGACAGGTGGTACAATCGACAAAGATTATCCAAAAACGACGAAAGGATGGGCCTTTGAAATTGATGAACCTGCATTCGCCCGTATTTTAAAAAAATTAAATCCCTCCTTTAAATATGAAATGCTAACCGCTTTCAAAAAAGATAGTTTGGAAATTGATGAAGGAGACCGAAAGCATCTTTTGAAGATTGTTGATGCAATTGAAAATGATAAAATAATTATTACTCATGGAACGGATACAATGATTGAAACATCTTCGTTTTTAAGTTTGATTTTAAATAAGACTATTGTTTTGACTGGGGCAATGAAACCGGAGAAGTTTTATGATTCTGATGCTTCGATCAATCTAGGAGTTGCAATTGGCGCATTAAATGTGCTTCCTCACGGAGTTTATATCGCAATGCACGGAGTAGTCAAAAAGTGTGGGGAAATTAAAAGGAATTTAGATTCTGGAAAGTATTACTGAGAATATCGTCTTTTTTTCAGAACTAAAATAGACAAAATAGGTTTCCAGGTTTTTCTTATTAAAACTAAAAAATGATTCCAGGAAAAAATGAACTTATAAAAGCTGCAAAAAGAATAAAACCATTCGTTCATGAAACGCCTGTTTTAACTTCATCTAGTATTAACAAGATCATCGGTGCTGAGATTTATTTCAAATGCGAAAACTTCCAACGAATGGGAGCTTTTAAGATGAGAGGCTCAGTCAATGCAATCTTGCAAATTCCGGATAAAGAAAGAGCAAAAGGTGTTGTGACACATTCCAGTGGCAACTTTGCTCAAGCGGTGGCTTTGGCAGCAAAAAGCATCGACACGAAAGCATACATCGTGATGCCTTTTAATGCTCCAAAAGTTAAAACAGCAGCAGTGTTGGAGTATGGTGCAGAAGTGATCGAATGTCCACCTACTTTGAAAGACAGGGAAACCACTGCCAAAGGAATTGTTGATAAAACCGGAGCAACATTTGTCCATCCATCGAACGATTTAGATGTCATCCTGGGACAGGGAACTGCTGCCTTGGAATTGATTGAACAGGAAGGGGATCTCGCTTATATTTTTGTTCCGGTTGGGGGAGGGGGATTGTTGGCCGGGACCGCAATGAGCGCTTATCATTTTTCTTCTCAAACTGAAGTTATTGCGGGTGAGCCATTTGGAGCTGATGATGCTTTTCATTCTTTGAAAGAGGGTAGAATCCTGCCCAGTCTTAATCCAAATACCATCGCCGATGGTTTGCGAACTTCGTTGGGAAATATAAATTTTCCTATTATAAAACAATTGGTCAATGAAATAATCCGGGTTGAAGAAAATGAAATTGTAGATGCTATGAAATTGATCTGGCAAAGAATGAAGATCGTGGTAGAACCCTCAAGTGCTGTGGCTCTGGCCGCTCTGATGAGAGAAAAAAGCAGATTTTTTAATAAAAAGGTAGGAGTGATTCTTTCCGGTGGAAATATTGATTTGGAAAATTTACCTTTCTGAGAATATTAAATTTAATAAAATAATATTTATACTTAAACGTGCTTTTTAATAAGGATTATCTGACCTAAATGATAAAGATCATGGTGGATGACCCCATGCATTAAATTGTATAAGTTGTAATCCCTCATTCCGACTTTTTGAACCAAAATAGCATCATCCACCTTGGAAAGCAATTCAAGAATTTCACTTTGACTCTTTTCCAACTTCATTTTCAGACTTTCCCATTCTTGCGTTGAAAGGCTTTCAAACTTTTGAAAATTTTCTTCGTCGGAAACATCATAATCTTGATGCCCTTTAAGTTTGTTAATCAAAAAATTTCGCCACGCGATCATATGGTAAACCAGTTCCGCAATATTATGTCCATCGCCAACAGATTTTAGTGCATCCTGAGAGGAAATTTCCTCCAAGACTTGCTGAGCTGAAGGGCCATGCCATGCAGGGCCATGAAATGATGAATGAAAAAGCTGTTGGATGTTTTGTATTTCATGGTTTTTCATGATTTGTTTTGAGTCAAAGAGTTTAGTTGTCGAGTTCAAGATCCTTACGCAACACGAGGTCATCATTGCTGTTTTTTGTCCAATAATCCAACATCATCGATTTTTTACGGACCGCTTTGGTAGTGAGCATTTTAGCACTATTTCCCCATCCGCTTGTATATGTTTCTTCCCACCCTTCTATTTGAAAAGGAAATTTTTCCTGAAATGTAATCTTAAGCGTTCTGTCAATATTTTTATATTGAATATTGTAAACCATCATGGCAGGATTGCCTTCATCCTTTTCCATTGATGCTACCGCCATTTCAGGTTTGAACTCTGAATGGCGAAATCGAGTGTAAAATGTACTCGGCAATAATTTAATTTTTCCTACGGGCAAACTTTTAGGTTCAATGCGTATTCTATTCCAAATTTCATCTTCGGGCATCACTTTTTCAACGTTATACTGCTGATCTCCCACAGATTCGAAATAAGAATTCAAACTTATGTTGTAATTTTTTTTATCGAGATTTACCTGCATAAAGGACTGACCACACCAATCTTGAGAAGTAGAGGTGATTTTTAAAGTGTTGGGCTGCTTTTTTAAATCTATGGGGGTGAAAATCGAAGCCATCATGCTATAGGGATAAATTCCAGTGTTAAAATTCCTAGTGGCATTTAGTTTTAAAACTTTAATCGCATCATTTGGATTGCTTTTCGGATCATCTAATTTAACTAATTTTGAAGCTGAAAAATCTTCCGTTACAAAAACCAAAACTGCTTCCCCTCTATGAATTTCGCCATACCTGGCCTGCTCTAAATCATAGCTATTAAGTTCTGCTTTGTTTTGGTACCAGTAGTCGTCAAACTTGTTTTCATAACTGACCAGTTTTACAAAATTTGGATTTTCAGCATTTTCCGGATGTTTATCCTGACAAGCTGAAAAAGAGATCAGGGTTGTCAATCCAAGTATATTAAATATTTTGTTCATGATATAATTTTAATGATGAAGATGGCTATTTAGAACTACAAAACGAGTTCAGTTTTGTTTAAAACTTCTTGAAACTAAATTGTCTTAAAATTACATTTTAGTGAACAAAAAGGGAGGGTATATTTTTGGGTTATTATTTGAAAGAATAATTCCAATGTAAATACTTAGATGGAATCTTATTCACTTTTAAAGAAAACTTTCGGCGGGTATTTATTTTTATTATTCAAATGCAAGCTAAGACCAAGACCAAGGCTACTCCCTTCGTAGGGCAAAAAATCTACCTTTGGACCGACTTTCATCGTGAGGTCCTCGCTGACATCAAAACCCATGAGATGCGCATCTACAAAAGCATCAATGCCACTTAGCAAAGCTACTGCAGCGAGACCGATATAGGAAAGCTCCATTCTTTTGCGATACAGGTCACGTTCTGATTTTATATCATCTTCTCCCCAGCCTTTGTATTTCATAAGTTCTGACTCAGTATTATCGTCATCGTCAACAGCATTGATGTATTCCTGTTTTAAATATTTGTATTGTCCTGAAGAAAAGTCAATAAAATAAATCATCAATCCATAAGCACCATAAACAATAGGCGTTTTCCAATATTTTTTATTATAGATTTGTCCTGCTCCAGGTATGACAAATGATAAAATCATTGCCTTTTTGGGATTAGGATAGTCCTTTTTAAAAAAGGATTTGACAAGACCATATTTTTTTTCTTTTCCAAGAGGTTTCAGTTCGGTGGTTATGCTGTCAAGAGAGAGTGAATCAGTAAGAATTTCCTCTTGACCAATGCAATAGACTGCTACAAATAACAAAAGGAAAATTATTGAAGATATTTTTTTCATCAAAGGTAAAACGCAAAAGGCAAGATTATAGTTTGTTGTTTAATTTTCAATTCTATCCAAAACATTATTCAATGATTCATCAGAATCGAAATGAATGATGATATGACCTTTTCCTTTTCCTTTTAATTTTAGTTCTACCCTGGCTTCAAGGAATGATTTTAATTGATTTTCAACTTCCTGATAATCATCCGGTAAAGCAGATTTTGCAGGTTTTTTCTTTTTCGTTTCGGAAGCTTCACGAATCAACTTTTCAAGAGCTCGAACAGATAGTCCTTTGTCAACTGTTTCTTTAAAAAGGGCATTTTGAAGCAGGATGTTATCAATGCCAACCAAAGCCCTGGCATGTCCCATCGAAATTAATTTCAATTTGAGTGCCTGCTGAATTTCCGGAGGCAATTTTAACAATCGCAGGTAATTGGTGACGGAAGTTCTGTTCTTTCCAATACGATCTGACAGTTCTTCATGGGTCAGTTTACATTCATCGATCAATCTTTTATAAGTGATAGCAACTTCGATGGCATTGAGTTGTTCGCGTTGAATGTTTTCAACCAGGGCCATTTCCAACATTTCCTGGTCATCAGCTATTCGGATGTATGCCGGAATTTCCTCTAATCCGGCTAGTTTGGCTGCCCGCAATCTTCGTTCACCGGATATCAGCTGGTAGTGACTGCTATCCAACCTTCTAACAGTGATCGGCTGTATCAAGCCATGAACTTTTAAAGATTCTGATAGCTCCTTCAGAGCTTCTTCGTCGAATTCTTTTCGAGGTTGAAAGGGATTAACTTCTACCATCTTCACCGGAATGAAAGCTACTGTACTTGATAACTCTTTTACAACGGTTTCCGGATTTTCTTCAACCTGGTGATCGATATTGGATAACAGTGCTTTGATCCCCAGTCCCAATTCTTTCTTTTTAACTTTTTTAGCCATTGTCGTATTTCCTGATTAAAAGATTTTAAACTTCAGATTGTCTTGGTTAATTGACCTTTTTTTTCTTTTCTTGTTTCTTTTTGGAATGCAGGAAGTCTTTATTTTTATTCATAAATTCTTCTGCAAGATTCAAAAAATTGATACTCCCTTTGCTTGAAGCATCATAAAGGACGACAGGTAAATGTAAGTTTGGTGCTTCACCAACTTTTGAATTTCTATGTATGATGGTATCAAATACAATTTCTTTAAAATATTCCCGCACTTGTTTTACTACTTCATTAGCCAATCGCAAACGACGATCATACATTGAAAGCAAAATACCTTCAATTTGCAGATCAGGATTGAGCTGTTTGTTGATAATGCTAATCGTATTCATCAATTTTCCCAAACCTTCCAAAGCAAAGAATTCACATTGCACGGGTATCAAAATTGAATCAGCAGCGGTAAGAGCATTGACCGTTACAATTCCCAACGAAGGCAGACAATCAATAAAAACATAATCGAATTGATCTTTTACTTTGTCCACAATTTCCTTCAAAACAAACTCTCTTCTAAATCGGGCAACCAATTCCAATTCGGCACCCACCAGGTCTATATTCGAGGGGATGATATAAAGATTAGGAGTATCTGTTTTGAGTATCGCTTCACCCGGATTGATGTCATTGACCATTAAATCATAAGTACTGTACTCGATGTTTTCAGCACTGACTCCGATGCCAGTAGAGGCATTGCCCTGAGGGTCTGCATCGATGAGCAATACCTTTTTTTCAAGGATCGCCAGACTTGCCGCAAGATTGATCGCCGTTGTTGTTTTACCGACTCCTCCTTTTTGATTAGCAATTGCTACAACTTTTCCCATTTTCTACTTTTTCTGTTAAAGTTTTACTGATGCTTATCGATCTCAGGCTAGATTGTCAAAGAGTCACCAATTTCTATTAAAATTAATTCTTTGTTTTTTTCTGCAAAAGCCTTTTTGGCTGCTTCGTGGTTTATTTTTATATAACCAAAAGTATCATAATGACAACCTATGATTTTGTCGCAATTGATAAAATCACTTGCAATAACAGCATCTTCGATGCCCATTGTAAAGTTATCTCCAATCGGCAAAATCGCAAAATCTAATTTTGGACTGGTCATTGGGATTAGTTTCATGTCCCAAGTTAAAGCTGTGTCTCCTGCAAAGTAAAAAGTCCCATCTTCAGAGGTTATTACAAAACCGCCTGGGTTTCCACCATATGTTCCATCAGGCAAAACACTGGAGTGTACAGCGTTGACATATTTAACCGAACCAAAATCAAAATTCCAATTTCCTCCATGGTTCATGGGATGACCATTTATTTCTTTATCACCATACCAGGTGACGATTTCAAAATTAGAAATAACTGTCGCTCCGGTTCTCTTTGCAATTTGTTCAGCATCAAAAACATGATCCTGGTGGCCATGTGACAACAAAATGTAATCAGCCGGAATCGAATCAACATCAACGTGACTAGCCAACTCATTTGGACTAATAAACGGATCAAAAACCAAGCTCTTCCCCTGTACTTCTACACCAAAGGCCGATTGGCCATAATAAGTGATTTTCATGTGTGAATTAATACATTTTATATGAAAAAAATAATGAATGCTAAAGATACTGCCTTTTGTAAAATATACCTTATTAATGCTCATTATTTATAAATCAAAATTTATTTAAACTTTTTGAGGATTAGGATACATTATGTTTTATATTGAGAATTATATTATTGATTGCAACTGAAAAAAAATGATCACAGTTATTTCCGGAACTAACCGTCGGCAGAGCTTCACATTTCCTGTAGCCAGACAATTTTTCAATTTGATTGAAAAATATACGAGTGAAAAGGTGAAACTTTTGTCATTGGAAAACCTCCCTCTTGATTTGTTTCATACCGGCATGTACAATGAAAATGGTCAATCCAAAAGCCTGGTGAAGCTCCAGAACGAATACATGATTCCGGCAGATAAGTTTTTGATTGTGATGCCAGAATACAATGGAGGCTTTCCCGGCGTTTTAAAAATGTTTATTGACGCCTGCTCGGTTAGAGAATATTCAAAAACATTTGATAGTAAGAAAGTAGCAATGGTTGGCCTGGCTTCCGGTAGAGCGGGCAATCTTCGCGGCATGGACCACCTTACAGGCGTGATGAACTATCTCGGTTGCATCATCATGCCCAACAAATTGCCAATTTCTCAAATAGAAAAAATAATCGATAAAAATGGAGAAATTGCTGAAAAGGAATCTCTCAACACCATCAAAAAACACGTCAAGGACTTTATCGCTTTTTAAAAAATTATTCCACCCAATCTGCTATAAAAACATTCGTGTCCCTTGTTCCTCCATTGTTTCGGTTTGATGAGAAAACCAGTTTTTTACCATCATGAGAAAACATCGGAAATGCATCAAAAACAGAATCAAAAGTAATTTGTCTCAAACCCGTTCCATCCAGGTTAATGGAAAAAATGTTGAATTGTCTTCCTCCTTTTGAATGGTGATTGCTGCAAAACAAAATTTTCTCACCGGATGGGTGAAAATATGGCCCCCAATTGGCACCTCCAAGGGAAGTAACTTGCGTCAAGTCCGAGCCATCAATATTACAAACGAATAGTTCCATTGCAGTTGGCTGAACAAGGCCCTGACTCAATAAATCTTTGTAGGTTTTTATTTCCTCATCTGTTTTTGGACGAGAAGCTCTGAAAACCAGTTTTTTACTATCGGGAGAAAAGAAGGCCCCTCCATCGTAACCCAAATCATGTGTTACCTGTACAAGGTTGCTACCATCGATATCCATCACATAAAGCTCCAGATCTCCAGAACGCGTAGAGGTGAAAACAATTTTTTTACCATCGGGTGAAATAGTAGCTTCGGCATCGTAGCCTGGACTATCGGTCAATTTTTTGATAATATTTCCGTCTAAATCTGCCTGGAAAATATCAAAATCAGGAAAAATCCCCCAAACATATTTTCCATTAACAACTCGAGGAACTTCAGGGCATTCTTCATTGCCAATGTGTGTAGAAGCATAAATGATACTTTTGCCATCAGGCATAAAATAACTGCAAGTCGTTCTTCCCTTTCCGGTACTTAGTAGTGGTGGCTGATCACCTTCGTATCCATCAATCGGCATGTAAAAAATTTGATCGCATTGTGCCTGCCATTTTGGATTGGTAGCCTGAAAAACAAGGTATTTGTTATCATAACTAAAATAAGCTTCGGCATTATCTCCTCCGAAAGTGAGCTGCTTTATATTTTTCAGATTTGTCTCATTTTGGAAATGGATGAGTTGATCTCCTTCCGTTATTGAATTTTGATGAGGAGCGTTTTCCACATTTTCTTTTTCTGTTTCATTATGATTTGATTGATCCTCTTTTGGAGAATTACAAGCAAAAAATACAATTGAAGCGATTAAAAGAAGGTAAGTTTTTAACATTATTTTGAGTTTTATAAATTTTCTGATTTTTGAAAAGTGCAAAGTTAAGCTAATTGAAAAAAAAATAGTTACTTGCGGCCAAATGCTTTGCGATTTTTACGAATTCTTTACAATTATAGAAAATGAAGTTTAAGCCATATTTATACAGCCTTATACTACTTTTATTTGGTGCTTGCAGTGGTTCGGATAGCAAAAAAAGTGCAGGAACTAATAAGATTTTTCATTACAATCAAATAAACTCGATTACTTCCCTAGATCCGGCTTTTGCTAAAAGCCAAAACAATATTTGGGCGGTAGATCATTTGTACAATGGTTTGGTTCAGTTAGATGATGAACTCAATGTTATACCGGCAATAGCTAAAAGCTGGGAAATATCTGAAGACGGTAAATCTTATACTTTTCAATTGAGAAACGATGTGTTTTTTCATGATAATGAAGTTTTCATAGGAGGTAAAGGCCGAAAGGTTGTTGCAGCAGATTTTGTTTATAGTTTTAACCGGATAATTGACGATAAAACGGCTTCTCCAGGAAGTTGGATTTTTAAGGGTAGGATAGCGGATGAAAATCCATTCCAGTCTCCTGACGAATCTACTTTTGTATTAAACTTAAAAAAGGCTTTTCGACCTATGCTGGGCATTTTGACAATGCAATATTGCAGCGTGGTTCCGAAGGAAGCCGTTGAAAAGTATGACAATGATTTTCGCAGCCACCCGGTCGGGACCGGCCCTTTTAAATTTAAAAACTGGCTGGAAAACCAGTCGCTGTTTTTGGTGAAAAATGAAAACTATTTTGAAACAGAAAATGGTCAAAAATTACCTTTTCTTGACGCTGTTCGGGTTAGTTTTATTGCAGATCGAAAAACAGCTTACCTTGAATTGATGAATGGTGAACTGGATTTTTTTTCAGGACTTGAATCTTCGATTATCAATGAATTGTTGACTTCAGAAGGTGAATTACAGCCTTCCAAGAAGGATCGGATAAATTTTTTCAAAAAAGCCTTTTTGAATACGGAATATTTGGGTATAAATATGAATTTCAGAGACCAGACCAGTCCTCTTTCCCAAAAAAAAGTCAGGCAGGCACTTAACTATGGTTTTGATCGTAAAAAGATGATGCAAAACCTTAGGAATAATGTTGGCAAAGCAGCTGATTCAGGTTTTACACCAATGGGTTTACCCTCTTTCGATGCTGAAAAAGTAAAGGGATACAACTACGATCCTGATAAAGCAAGGCGATTGTTAAAAGAAGCTGGGTTTGAAAATGGTAAAGGATTGCAGGAAATCACCCTTTTGACAAACAAAGATTATCAGGATCTTTGCACATTTATTGCCCGGCAATGGGAAGATCTTGGTGTTAAGGTTCAGGTTGAGATCGTAGAATCAGCTACTCTCCGTCAAATGATGAGCAAGGGACAGACTCCGTTTTTCAGAGGGAGCTGGATTGCTGACTATCCGGACGCAGAAAGTTATTTCACCATGTTTTACAGTAAAAATCCAGCACCTCCAAATTATACGAACTTTTCCAACCAGCAATTCGATGAGCTTTATGAAAAAGCATTGCTGGAAAACGACGATGAAAAGAGGCATGACCTTTATCAGCAAATGGATCGTATAATTGTCGAAGAAGCACCTGTGATTTTTCTTTTTTATGATGAAACCGCACTTTTTGTACAAAAAAACATCGAAGGACTTAGTGTTAATGCAATAAATCTTTTGAGTTTGAAAAAAGTAAAAAAGAATTGATTCGCTGTCGATTTAAACTATGAAAGATTTTTAGTAAATTATTTTTGAGAAGGTAAAGGATAAACTGTTTTAATGTGTGGTTTGTTAATACTGTTTGAATGGAAAAAGTGATTTTTAAAGATATCGGGAAAATTGCTTATCAGGAAGCATGGGACTTTCAGCAAGGATTGTTGAATGAACTGGTAGCTATAAAAAGGCAGAACCGGGAATTATCGAAGCAAGGCAGACCACTTGCTACACAGCTTCACTACCTGTTATTTTGCGAACATGATCCGGTTTATACACTTGGGAAAAGCGGTTCAATGGAAAATCTGTTGCTCTCTGACGAGGAAAGGAAAAATAAAGAAATTGATTTTTTTAAAATAAACAGGGGCGGAGATATTACTTATCACGGGCCTGGACAAATCGTAGGTTACCCGATTTTTGATCTGGATTGCTTTTTTACTGATGTACACAAATACGTTCGGTATTTGGAAGAAGTAATTATCAGGACTTTGGCAGATTATGGATTGAAAGGCATCCGTAAAGAAAATTTTACAGGAGTTTGGTTAGAACCTGATAAGGACAAGATATTTAGGAAAATATGTGCTATTGGTGTACACCTAAGTCGATGGGTAACTATGCATGGTTTTGCTTTTAATGTCAATACGGATTTACAATATTTTAATAATATCATACCTTGCGGTATAAATGATAACAACAAAGCTGTAACCTCGTTATCAAGAGAGTTGGGTTACGAGCCAGATATCAATGAAGTGAAATCAAAACTAAAACAACATTTTGCAGACTTGTTTGGTTTTGTTTTTGTTGAAAAGGTAACTGATACTAAGAATCAATAATTCTCCGAGTCGAAATGAAAAAAGATATTCCTCAACATAAAGTGCAAGACCTGGCAATCGCTATTGTGCCTGGAGATGAAGATGAAAATTTATGGAATACTTATATTATAAATTTGAAAGATGAACCCATAAAAAGTGTTTTGATTAACTCCAGAGGATATGGCGAAGTTGAAGGTGAAGAGATCAAAACAACAGTGCTCAGACACTATTTTGAAGAAATCGGTCCACTTCAAATAAAAATCATTGAACCTATCCAGACAAAACTATTCGGTATAACCAATGAATATTGGGTCAGTTTTAAATACGATGGGTATATGTATGACAAAAAATATGTTTTTGTAAAAGGAAGTATTTCTGAGTTTAATTTTACACTCATTCCCTTTATCAATAAAAAAGGAGTTATGATCCGCTAGATGTTTCCATGAATCGATTGATTGTTGTCTTTTTCATTTTTTTTCCCGTATTCATTCATGCACAAACGGAAGAATTCTATCTGAAACTTGCTGAGCAGGCTCGGAAAAATAATCAATATCAAGAAGCCATAAAATATATTTCAAAAGCTATAGCATCGGATTCTTTAAATGCCTTGTATTATGAAATGCGCGGAGCTATTATTGCAGGTTTGGGAGAAAGCAATAAAAGAATGGAGTATATCGATAATCAGAGTTTTGAAAATGCTTTGAATGATTTTAATAAAGCACTTGAACTGGAACCTGATAATCCCACCTTTTATCAAAGCAGGGGAATGCTTCACCTCAATTTCAGGAAATATCAGGAAGCAGTGAATGATTTTGATCAGCAATTAAAATTTGTGGAATATACCAGCCAGAAGATTGTAGCTCTGGGTGGAAAAGCTAAAGCCAAGTTTGAATCAAAGGAAATTGACGCTTCATTCAGCTTGCTGGAAGAAGCATTGGAATTGGACTCCACAAGTCTTTTGATTTTGAATAATCTTGCGCTCCAATACATGGTTTTGAAAGACTTTGAATTTTCCAGGATTTATTTGAATAAAGCATTGGCTATAGACCCGGAAGATAGGATTACTCATGCCAATATGGGATTTATTGCTTTAAAATCAGGAAAGTATCGACAAGCTCTCGCTATTTTTGATGATGTCATCGAAAGGTACCCGGATATTGGTTTGGTTTACAATAATCGAGGATTTGTGAAATTCAAATTGGGCCAAACCGAGGCTGCGTTGAAAGATATTAATTATTCTATTGAAATCTCTCCGGCAAATTCATACGCATATAAAAACAGAGCTTTAATTTACCTTTCGACCAATCAAAAAGATAAAGCCTGTTTAGATCTTCAAACCGCCAAAAAATTAGGCTATACCCTTGATTACGATAATGAAGTAATTGAACTTCTCATTGAAAGTTGTTTGGAAGTCAATAAAAAAAGAATATCGAAAGAATAATTTTACTCATTTTACCTTATTTTTTTATTACTCAATACCTCAAATTAGTTCTAGTCTCGAAGTATCATCATATCAATGATTTTTGAAATATGGTATGTTGTTTGTAATATTCATTTTAATAATATGTATTGCAATGGTGGAGTGTACTATCTAAGATTTTGAATAGTAATACCTTTTTAAAGCATACGCCAAACGAATACAAATTCTAGACAAAGAATAATCCTAAACATGCTACGAACTCACGAGGCTATACTGCTGCTCATTATCTGTTTTAGTTGTTTTTTCCAATCCTGTAAAACTCCAAGTTTGTTTAATGACGGTCCCATTCCAGCTAAAACTATGCAGGAGTTCGTTTTGATGAATCCATCTGATCCAAGCCTTTCTTCGGGAGATAAGATTTCAATTAGTATCTGGGGACATGATGACCTTAGTATTGGATCAATAAATAGCCCTTATATCACAGATGAAGAAACAGGTAGGTGGGTAATCCTCGACAAGGAGGGGGAAGTCAATTTACCGAAAATCGGGAGAGTTAATCTGGCTGGATATAACGTTAAAGAGGCTGGTTATTTCTTGGAAAAACTTTATGCCAGGCATATTCAAAATCCAATAGTCAATGTAAGGGTATTAAATCATTTTGTGACCATACTCGGAGAAGTTAATAGACCCGGAAAATATAAAATTGACAATGAAGAAGTTCGGCTCATCGAATTACTGGGTGAGGCAGAAGGATATACAAAATACGCTAAAATGGACGAAGTGCTTCTCATCAGAGAAGTGAATGGAAATATGACCAAATTTCCGATTGATTTCACTGGCGTTGGATCTTTGAATACCGGAAATGCGGTTTTAAACCCAAACGATATTGTTTACATTCCTGCTATCAAAAGAAAAGAAGGGGATGAGGCACTGAGCCGTGCTATTCCGATTGCGAGTATTGCGACGGGTGTAGCATTGGTTATTTCGGCTTTAATTGTCAAATAGACAATGAGATGAATATTCAAAAGGAGTTCAAATTATTGGTTTTACCTGTGTTGAAAGGGCTGCCACTTTTGGCAACTTTTGTTGTTTTGGCATGGTTGATTTCCAATTATTCCATTCGGTATATGGTTCCGGTTTACGAAGCAAAAGCATCCTTAAAATTGGACAATAGAGAACACCTTGGAGGGGATTACAGCCTCGTCGATGAAAAAAAAAATAGTGTTTCTGGTAGTAATTTTTTAACTGAAGTGGAAGTTTTCAAATCTTCTGCACTGCACAGAAAAGCGCTTCAGGAACTCCCATTTGATTTAACTTATTACAGAATTGGAAAAATAAAAACGATTGAACTTTTTGAGGATTGTCCTTTTGTCATAGATTACAAAATTTTGGATTCAGCCTCGCTTGATAAGCAAATATTTTTGACTTATAAAGGAAAAGGTCGCTTTCGGATTTTTAAAGATGAAAAACAAAATCATTACCTGCGAACTATAAAATTTAATCAAAGCTTCACTGATAGTACCACTATATCCTTCAGGATTCGAAAAAATAAAAAAGTGTTGAAGCTTAAACCAGGGTCATTAGAACCTGGTGATCGATTCGCCTTTACAATAAACTCAGTAGATAAACTCGTAGAAACCATAAATCATCAAAACTTCTTTGTCAGGCCGGTTGATAAAGAAGTTTTTGTCGTTAAGCTGCATTATAAGCATGAAGTACCCGAAAAATCTTCACTTTTTCTGAATAAACTGATTGACGTTTATATCGAAAAGGACCAGGAGAATAAATTTGAAAAGGCTGCTAAAAATCTGGATTACATCGACAAGGAATTAGCTCGTGTTCGTGATGAACTTTTAAAATCTGAAAAGGCAATGGCTAATTTTAGAAAAAGACATGGCATTGTAAATCCACAACAAGAAACAGAGGCGATTTTAAGGCAATTGAACGAATATGATATGAGCGAGGTGACTATTGGCCTGAAAGAACTTGAGCTTCAAAATATTTCTTTGTTCCTGGAATCAGATAAAGAAATTTCCGGTTTTTCACCAGATTTTGAAATGATCAAAGACGAAGTTTTTGAAAATACTTTTGTTGACTTGAAAAGGCTGGAATTGGAAAGAACTGTAACGTTGAAAAAGTATCCGGAAACAAGCCTTGAAGTGCAATCTATCAATAAAAATATCAATGATCTAAAAGATTTTATAGTCCAAAGTGTGGACAATAAACTATCCAATATTCGGGATCAGAGAAGCAATATCCGGATTACAATCAATGATCTACAAGCGAAGTTCAATTCCTACCCGGAAAAAGAAAGAAGGTTGGTCATGTTGCAGCGAAATAATATGCTGAATGAGGAAACTTTCAATTTTTTAACAAAAAAGAGAACTGAGTTGGCAATCGCAAATTCTTCGGATTTGCCGTTACATCAGGTTATTGACTATGCAGTAACTCCATTGAATCCAGTAGCGCCTAACAGGGCTTTGATCGTTGGGGTCTCTATATTTTTTGCGTTGATTATTGGATTGATTTTCATATATATTTTAAACTTTTTTTTCGCAGGAGTTTACAATTCTTCAGATGTTTATGAAAAAATGGAAATCC
>JANQFJ010000033.1 GCA_028277915.1 Saprospiraceae bacterium | reverse complement strand
CCAAGGCTGCAATCCCCTATTATTTGGGATGTTTTAGCAATAAGTACTTTTCTTACAGGTGGTATAATTTTTTTGTACCTGACACTCATCAAAGATTTTGCTATTTACAGAGATGCAGAAGATTTAAAAGTAGCGAATTGGATGAAGAAATTATATAAAACTTTGTCACTGGGTTACCAAAATACGCCAACCCAACGCAAACAATTAGCCATATCTACGAATTTGATGGCTATCATTATCATACCGCTTGTCATTATTGTATCATCTGTATTATCCTGGATTTTTGGAATGACCTTAAGACCAGGATGGCATAGCACTATCTTTGGGCCTTACTTTGTTTTAGCTGCTATTTATTCGGGAACCGGAGTAATCATCGTTGCAATGTGGGTGTACAGAAAAATCCAAAAACTTGATGAGTACATCCAGGACAAACACTTCATTTACATGGGATTCATCATGCTGGCTTTCGCGTCCGCTTATGGTTATTTTACTTTCTCTGAATATTTAACCAGTTGGTATGGTTCGGAAAAATGGGAAGGAGAAGTATTGCATAAATTATTTAGCTTGGATGAATATGGCTGGTGGTTTATCTATTCTAATGTAATCGGAATTCTGCTTCCAATTTTAATTGTCGCTCTCCCAGCAACCCGCAAACCCAACTGGATTACGTTGGCTGCATTTTTTATGGTTTCTGCTCTTTGGGTCAAAAGATATTTAATTATAATACCAACTTTGGAATCTCCATTGATTCCCATCCAGGATATCAGGCCGGAATATGTAAATTATTCTGCAACCTGGGTTGAATGGGCTTTAACGGTTGGTGGTGTGGCTTCATTTTTACTTTTCTTTTCATTAGTCTCAAAATTTGTAACCATTATTCCAGTTTCACCAATGTTGTATTATAAGCGTAAACTCAAACCTAAATTTCCAAATAATTCCTGACTACTATGAAAAGGTTAACCATCAATAAAATATCTATTTCAATTAATTGCAAAATGAATAAAATGCAATGGGCGTTGTTAATAATTTTGTTGATTGGCCTATCCGTTTTATCCCCTGCTTTACTAGCTAACAACTTTCAGGATAAAAAACCAATTAGGACCAAGTTGAGCCTCACTTGCACCCAATTGCCAAATCATCAAATATCAGTGCAGGCCAAATTAAGAGCAAAGCCAGAAAAACGATATGTCCCCGTAGCAGATGCAACAATATCGATTTACAATCTTACGGATACAACTGAGGTTTTTTTAGGAAAAGGGACTTCAGATAAGAATGGTTTGATAGAATTGATGGTCGATGCAAAGGATCAATTAAGCATAAACGAAGAAGGGTATTATGGTGTTATGGCTACTTATGAAGGAGATGATAATTATAAATCCAGTGATGATGATTTACTCTTTAAATCTGCAATACTTGAAATGCAAACTGAAGTTATCGATTCAGTCAAAACTATTACTATCAAAATATACGAAGACAATGAAGTGGCTTCACCTCTTGAAGAAGTGGAAGTTATCCTGGAAGTACCCAGAATGTTTAGCAATCTTCCTATAGCGACTGAATACACTGATGAAGACGGAATCGTAAGTATTGAATTTCCAAATGATCTACCAGGTGGGGAAAATGGAGAATTGATAATTGTGGCAATGGTTGAAGACACAGATGATCATGCATCATTGAAAAATCAATTAGAAAATAATTGGGGAATTCCCTTTTCAGCATTGCAAAGTAATGATACAAGAACGCTTTGGAGCCCAAATGCACCTGCCTGGATGGTTTTCACCTTTGCTTTATTAATGGTACTGGTATGGGGACACTTTTTAGTTATTATTTATAAATTGATTTCGATTCGTAGAGAAGGCAATTTAATGGCTGAAGAAAATAGTTAATTTTAAATTATCTTTAACAAATTAAAAATAAAGAAACCTAAAAATAAATCGTCTAATAAGCAGATATAAGTATTAATATAAATAGATCGAACAATTAAAAATATTCTTATATTATTTCAAAACTACTAGTCATGAAAAATAAGGTTTTATTAATTCTGGCACTTGTGATTGGAGCTTTAGTTTTATATTCATTCATTGAAATCACCCAAGACCCCTGGCCTGTCCCTGCCAAATATGAAAACATGAAAAATCCGGTTAAAGGAGACAAAGAATGTCTTTCCATAGGAAAGTCTCTTTATAATAAACACTGCAAATCCTGTCATGGAAAAGAAGGCCTTGGTGACGGTCCCAAAGCGGCACAATTGGACACGCCTTCAGGTGATTTCACCTCTGAAGAGTTTCAATCACAAAGTGACGGTGCGCTTTTTTATAAATCCTTGATCGGTAGGGATGATATGCCTAATTACGAAAAGAAAATCCCTGATGAGGAAGATATGTGGTGTATAGTCAATTATATGCGAACATTCGAATAACGAAATTCACGACGACTATTTATCGATTTTTGGATAAAAAGCTGTGAACTTTATACTTTCATCCTTTTATAAATTTCGTATTAATTACCACAAGTTTCCGATAATTAAATTATCCTTTCAAAGGTATGAGCACAAATAAATAAAACAACTCCAATTATTTTATCCATTGCCTGACGAAAATCACTGATCAAAATGATGGAAGTCAATAACTCTCCTCTTCTACCATTCTACATTTGTTTTAGAAAAAATAATTCTAAACCTTAATACCAAAACTCGTTGAAAATGAAATCTTTTTTTACAATTCTTGTCATTAGTTGTTTTGCGTTATCATTCACGTTTTACCACGAAATAAAACCGACGCAATATATCATTGACAATACTTCCTCAGTAACGATTAAAGGAACTTCAAATCTGCATGATTGGATAGCTGATGTAAATGATCTGAGCGGAAATGCGAATTTTACCTTCAGTAATAATAGATTGATTAATATTAGAAATTGCAAAATCAGCTTTGATCCAAAATCCATCAAAAGCAAACGCGGAGCCACAATGGATAAAAATATTTACAAAGCATTAAACGTGGATACGTATTCAACCATTGATTACCATATGAAAAGTATTCAGGCGATAAAAAATACTCGTGATGGATTTACTGCTACGATGGAGGGTGATTTGACAGTAGCTGGTATTACAAAAAATATTTCAGTTGATTTTAGCGGCAAGAAAATGTCAAATGGTAAGTTTGAAATCAGCGGGTCAAAGGATATGAAAATGAGTACTTTCAATGTTAAACCACCAAGTGCGCTCATGGGCGCTTTACAAACAGACGACAATATTACTATCGAATTTCGTTTTTCACTCAATCGATAAGATTGAGTAATTACCTGTTCCTCCAAAACAATTCTCCAATTTTTTACTTTTAAGAATCAGTATTATCTTGAAAGGAATTCTATTATAAACAAAATAATATGGAAATCCTTTCTAAAATATTGATTGCTCTTGTGGCATTTGAACACATTTATATTCTCTGGCTGGAAATGTTTGCCTGGACGACGAGAGGCAAAAAAGTATTTCGATCCATTCCAAAAGAACTTTTCGAACCAACCAAAGTATTTGCAGCTAATCAGGGTTTGTACAATGGGTTTCTTGCTGCGGGTTTGATTTGGTCGTTATTCATTCAGGATCCTGAGTGGTCAAAAAACGTCGCAATCTTTTTTTTAGGTTGTGTAACCGTTGCAGGAATATATGGAGCTATATCAGCACAAAGAAGCATATTTTACGTTCAGGCATTACCGGCGATCATTACTTTGGCTGTTTTATTATTGATCAATTGAAATTGTTATAAAAAATATTGCGTCTTTTTCAGGTTCTTCCGTCTATAAGAAAATATATTTAATATGGTTGAAGAAAGGATAATTAACAATTTTAATGGCAAGCTCGAAAAATTCATTGCCGGTTTTGTGAAGGACCAAAGTGCTGTACAAGATATCCTTCAGGACGCTTTATTGAAAATTTATATTGCCTATCCGAACCTCAAAAACAAAGAAAAGTTGACAAGTTGGGTTTATCAAATCACACGGAATACGATTTATGACCATTTTAGAAAAAAACAAAACGACGTGCCGTTGTTTGACTTACCCAATGATCCTTCAGAAGCCCCTTCACTCAATCATGAATTGTTGGATTGCATTAAACCATTTGTGAAACAGCTTCCTGAAAAATATAAAGATGCTTTGTTGCAAACAGATTTAGGTGGTTTATCTCAAAAACAATACGCAAAAAAAATCGGGCTTTCTTATTCCGGAGCAAAATCCATTGTTCAAAGAGCAAGAATTAAACTGAAAGCATTATTCAACGAATGCTGTCAGATTGAGTCGGATAAATACGGTCAAATAATGTCGTATCATCACAAAAAAGCTTGTGGTTGCTCCAAATAAAATGCGTCTTTTTTGAAATAATTCGTCTAATGACTAAACATTAAAAAAATAATTATGGAAAATCTAAAAGAAAAAATCAAAGAAGTTTATTCAAATGTAATTAATCAACCAGAGCAATCTTCTTGCTGTAGTGGTGCTGAAAGTTCTTCACTCAGCCCTTGCTGCGGGCCCGAAACCGAAGTAACGGGTTTTAAAGAAGATTATAGCAAATTGCCGGGCTATAACCCAGAGGCAGATTTTGGTCTGGGGTGTGGAATTCCTGTTGCTTTTTCAGTTATAAAGGAAGGAAACACTGTGCTCGATTTGGGCTCTGGAGCCGGCAATGATGTTTTTGTAGCTCGCGCCATGGTAGGAGAAAAAGGAAAAGTTATCGGAGTAGATATGACTCCTGCGATGATAGATTTGGCGAATAAAAATAAAACCAAACTTGGTTTCGAAAATGTACATTTCATACTCGGTGATATTGAAAACCTTCCCATTGATAAAGATTCCGTTGACGTAGTTATTAGTAATTGTGTCCTAAATCTTGTACCCAACAAATTAAAAGCTTACAAAGAAATTCATAAAACACTGAAGACTAACGGTCATTTTAGTATCTCTGATGTTGTTTTGTCCGGTCCGCTAACTCCCAAAATGAAAGGTATCGCTGAGCTTTATGCTGGCTGTATTTCCGGAGCGATGATAAAAGAAGATTATCTGGATACTATTAAAAAAGCCGGATTTCAAGCGCCGGAAGTAAAAAAGGAAAAAGTAGTTTACCTGCCTGATGGTTTTTTAAGGCAATACCTCGATGAAGAAGAATTGATTGAGTTTCGGTCATCTGGTGTTCAAGTTTTGAGCATCACTGTGAATGGCAAGAAATAAATTGGTCATTTATCAGCAAAAAGGATCAGGTAGAATTTAATTCTAAAAATTGGTATTTTTCGTAAAAACATTTTCAAACCTGATTTTCGAATGATCCAATATTCTAAAGCAAGTACCGATCTTGAATTGCGACAGATCTTAGCTTTACAAAAAGCCAATTTGCCTGTTAATTTATCTGATGCTGAAATTCGATCTCAAGGATTTGTTACAGTATCTCATGATTTTGATTTACTAGCAGAAATGAATGCAAAAAGTCCTCACATTATTGCCAAATCTGGTGGTGAAGTGATAGGATATGCTTTGGTAATGTTAAAATCCTTCAGAGAACGAATTCCGATATTGATTCCGATGTTTGAGCAGATCGATTCCATTAAATACAATGGAAAATTGATGCGCGAAATTGATTATTTCATCATGGGACAAGTCTGTATTGCAAAAGAATTTAGGGGGAAGGGTGTGTTTAATGGTTTGTTTGAAAAAATGAAATTTGTGATGGCTCCAAAATATCCCGCGATAGTTACAGAAGTTGCTTTCAGGAATGCACGATCCATGAAAGCCCATGCCAAAGTTGGATTTAAAACCATTAAAGAATATCAATCTGATGGTGAAGACTGGGCTATTATTGCCTGGGATTGGAGTTGATAATCTGATGTTCAAATAAAAAAAATGCCCGAAATCAAATATTGATCCGGGCATTTCTTTTATTTATTGCTCTTCTAATTGAGATCTAAAATGAATGGCATCCTGGCTTGAACGCCTTCCATTTCTTTCATTTCTTTCAGGTATTTATAATATTGAAACAGGTCGCCTAATTCTTCTTGAATAACCGCTTCCGTATTTAACCTTACATCTTTTTTACCCATAATCTCCTCCATCAACTGTTCGATTGGTTCTTTTGTAATCGGGTACTCCGTAACACGATATTTTTCAAGCCCTGCTTTATCTGCTGCCATAGTCAATGCATCATCCAATCCACCCATCATGTCAACCAATCCAATATCTTTGGCTTTTTCACCTGGCCAAACCCTTCCTTGAGCAACTTTGTGTGCTTCATCGCGAGTGATTCCGCGGCCTTCCGCAACGCGCTCCAGGAATGTTTCATAAAACTCTTCGACAAATTGCTGGATAATTTTTCCTTCTTTTTCCGAAATATCCATAAAAGGGTTTGGGCCAATTGCAAATTCTCCGGTTTTTACCGTATCCAATGTGACTCCAACTTTTTCACCTAGTAACTTTTCATAACTCATTATAACACCAAAGACGCCTATCGAGCCGGTAATCGTATTTGGTTCAGCCATTATGGTATCAGCATTACAGGCAATATAGTAGCCTCCGGAAGCAGCAACATCCCCCATTGATGCTATGACGGGCTTTCCTGCAGCTTTGATCAGTTCAATTTCACGCCAGATCAGATCGGAAGCAAGGCCACTTCCTCCTGGTGAATTGATCCTGAGAACCACGGCTTTAATCTTATCATTTTTTCGAATTTTGCGAAGGATTTTAACATATTTGTCACCTCCGATATTGCCCACCTTGCCTTGTCCATCCACAATGCCTCCTTCCGCATAAACCACAGCTATTTTATCTTTGATCTTAAAATCAGTTTTTGTGCGATTCCCTTTTTCATAATCCCCCATTCCAATCACAGGAATTTTGTCCTTTTCTTCCAGCCCAAGGCGTTCCCGCAAATCGCTGTGCGCTTCATCTTCATAACCGAT
>JANQFJ010000025.1 GCA_028277915.1 Saprospiraceae bacterium | reverse complement strand
TTTGGCTGCAATTATTGTGGTGGCTGTGATCGGATTAGTTGATATAAACGGAGCTGTCAATCTTTGGAAAACGGATCGTCGCGATTTTGCAAGTTTGATTACAACTTTTGTGATCACAATGACGATTGGAATTCAAGCTGGCGTTTTTGCAGGAGTGATCCTTTCAATTGGTTATATTATTTTCCAAAACTCAAGACCGCATATAGCGATTTTGGGACAAATGCCGGATACAGCAAAATATCGAAATATTACTCGTTTTCCACAGGTGATTCAGTGGGATGATATAGTGATCATGCGTTTTGATGCACAGTTGTATTTTGCAAATACAGAATATTTTAGAGAAACGGTTGAAACGATAACATCCAGAAAAAACGGAAAACTCAAATTAATTGTGCTAGATTGCTCATCTATTCATGACGTGGATTCAAGCGGGGTAATGGTTTTAAAAGAAGTAATAGAATTTCTGAACGAAAGAGATATAAAACTGTATTTTTCTGGAGTGATCGGGCCGGTAAGGGATATGTTTTCAAAAACTGGAATGATGAAGACTATTGGTTTTAAAAACCAGTTTTTGAGGATTCATGATGCAGTAAATTATTATCACGATAGCAAAAATGGAGGGAAAAAAGATTGGTCTGCTGACGCTATTCAAACCAATGTTCCAAAAGAATAAAAAAATCAGAAAACAATAGCAAAACACTACATTGAACAATGAAATATGGATTTGTAATTGATAACCGAAAGTGTATCGGTTGCCATGCTTGTACCACTGCATGTAAGTCGGAGCACCAGGTTCCAGTCGGCGTAAATCGCACATGGGTCAAACAAGTCGAAAAGGGTGAATTTCCGAATTCCCGTCGATTATTTTCTGTGATGCGTTGCAACCATTGTACTGACGCTCCCTGCGTCGAAATTTGCCCGGTTGAGGCGCTTTACTTCCGAAACGATGGTATCGTTGATTTTGATAAAGACAGATGCATTGGATGTAAATCATGTATGCAGGCTTGTCCGTATGATGCTTTGTACATTGATCCTGAAAACAACACTGCCGCTAAATGCAACTATTGTGCTCATCGGATTGATATTGGCCTGGAACCTGCTTGTGTTAATGTTTGTCCTGAACATGCAATCATTTCAGGTGATATGGAAAATCCGAATTCCGAGATAGCTGAACTTCTTTCACGGCAACAAGTTAAAGTTCGAAAATCTGAAAAAGGAACAAATCCTAATCTTTTCTACATCGATGCAGATGAACTATCATTAAATCCAACTGCAACCGTGAAAGGAGAAGATTACCTTTGGAGTTCTCAATCAACAGGTGTTGGGCATTATGCCAAAGAAGCCGAAAAAATGGCTTTTTCAAATGGTGATGTTGTGCAAGCTTTGATGGATACTAATGGCCAATCAACTACAGCAGGAGAGGTAGCCAGTGAAGGTGCCGCAAAATCAGTCAATGTGCTTTTAGGAAAAGGGCGAAGAGCTTATGATGTAGCTGACAAAGGCATTTTGTGGGGCTGGGAGGTTTCCGCTTATGTGACGACAAAAGCGATTGCGGCAGGAGCTTTTTTGGTTCCTTTCATAGCGATGGCATTTGGTTGGTCGGAAGTGAATGCGGCTGCTCAATGGTTCGGGCTGGGGTTAGGTTTGGTCTTTTTAGCTGCGACTGGATTGCTATTGATCAAAGATTTGGATCGCCCTGATCGATTTTTGAATGTACTATTACGACCACATTGGAATTCGTGGTTGGTGAAAGGTGGCTATTCCATCACAGTTTATGGTGGTTTATTGACATTGTTGGGATTGGCTACGTGGTTTGGTTGGAGTCAACTAATTTATCCGGTGCAATGGCTAACGGCTATTGTCGCAGTGATTGTCGCGGTTTATACTGCTTTCCTTTTTGCGCAGGCAAAAGGACGCGACTTCTGGCAAAGTCCTACACTTTCTATTCACATGCTAGTGCATAGCTTCATGGCCGGAGCGGCTTCATTTGCGATCATAAGTTTGTTTGTTGAAAGTAATTCGGATTGGTCATCCTTTTTAAAATATGTCTTTTTTGCAAGTATTAGCGTAAATCTATTTACTATTTTAATTGAAATGATGACTACTCACCCAACTCAGGATGCCAAGCAGACGGTAGATATGATTCTAAAAGGGCGATATCGAAATTCGTTTTGGCTTGGGACGATTGTTTTAGGAAACATATTACCATTTGCTTTATTGGTATTTTCAGCTGGAAATCCAACACTTTTAGCCCTTGCAGGAGTTTTTGTAATAATCGGAATTTATATCACAGAGCATATCTGGGTGGAAGCTCCCCAAAGAATTCCATTAAGTTAATTGGACAAAATCAGACAATGACGAATAAGAAAAAACATACCATCATAGAGCGTATTGCTGAAAAATTGCATTTGATTCCGGATTTGCATAAGGAAGAAGCTGTATCGGTTGACCGTCTTACTGAGCCGGGCAATTTGAACAAATTTCCGCCGATGGATCAATGGGATGATTGGACAGAGTATGAAGCAACGGCTTGGCCTCGTGTCAAAAAAAGAAATTATACCATCGTTCCAACAACTTGTTTCAATTGTGAAAGTGCTTGTGGTTTGACCGCTTATGTGGACAAAGCAACCATGGAAATCCGCAAATTTGAAGGGAATCCACATCACCCTGGAAGCAGAGGTCGAAACTGTGCAAAAGGACCAGCAACCATCAATCAAATAACTGACCCAGACCGAATTCTTTATCCATTAAAAAGAGTTGGAAAACGTGGCGAAGGCAATTGGGAGCGTGTGAGTTGGGATGAAGTTTTGGATGATATTTCAGCACGAATTCGCAAAGCTATCCAAGAGGGGAGGAACAACGAAGTAGCTTATCATGTTGGTCGCCCTGGACATGAAGGATATGCCAATCGTGTTTTGCAAAGTTGGGGAGTGGATGGCCACAACAGCCATACAAACATCTGCTCATCTGGAGCTCGGTTTGGTTATAATATTTGGTACGGCCATGATCGCCCATCTCCCGACCATACGAATGCGAAATTTATTCTTTTAGTTTCTGCACATTTAGAAAGTGGACACTACTTCAATCCTCACGCACAACGGATCATCGAGGGTAAAATGAAAGGCGCCAAACTGGCCACTATGGATCCTCGATTGTCAAACACTGCAAGTATGTCTGATTACTGGATGCCAAGTTATCCGGGATCAGAAGCAGCTGTTTTACTTGCCATGGCCAAGATCATTTTGGATGAAGGTTTGTATAATCGCGAATTCATGGAAAAATGGGTGAATTGGGATGAATATCTTGAAAAGAAACATCCTGGAACTGCAGTTACTTTTGAAAACTTCATTGAAAAAGCGAGAGCAGAATACGAAGAATACACACCTGAATTTGCAGAAAAGGAAAGCGGAGTAAAAGCTGAAATGATCATTGAAGTTGCCCGAAAAATTGGAGAAGCTGGATCTCGATTTGCAACACACAACTGGCGTAGCGCAGCTAGTGGAAACCTTGGCGGCTGGTGTGTTTCGAGAGCTTTGCATTTTTTGAACGTATTGACAGGAAGTGTCGGAACGGTTGGAGGTACTTCTCCAAATAGCTGGAGTAAATTTAAACCTAAGTTTTTCGATACTCCTCCTGCCCAGAAATTCTGGAACGAATTACATTTTCCTAATGAATATCCTTTAGCATTTTTCGAAATGAGCTTTTTATTGCCTCACTTTTTGAAAGAAGGTAGAGGAAAAATGGATGTTTATTTCACCCGAGTTTTTAACCCGGTTTGGACTTATCCCGATGGTTTTACCTGGATGGAAGCATTAAGCGATGAAGATAAAGTTGGATTACACATTGCAATGACACCAACCTGGAACGAAACGGCATTTTTTGCGGATTATGTTTTGCCGATGGGCCATGCTGCTGAACGTCATGATTTGAATAGTTATGCAACACATTCAGGGAAGTGGATTGCCTTCCGCCAGCCGGTTCTTCGGGAGGCAGCTCGTCGGGCTGGGAAAAAAGTAGAATTCACCTACGAAACGAATCCCGGTGAAGTTTGGGAAGAAGATGAATTTTGGATTGAATTGAGCTGGCGAATTGACCCTGACGGAAGTCTGGGTATTCAAAAGCATTTTGAATCTCCTTATCGAAAAGGAGAAAAGATTAATATCGATGAATATTACCAATTCATTTTTGAAAATACACCAAACCTTCCGGAAGCTGCTAAAAAAGAGGGAATCACCGAGCTGGAATACATGAAAAGGTACGGTGCTTTTGAAGTAGAACCGCATACTTATAAAATGCACGAAAAACATCTTTCAAAAACTCAAATGGAAGGCGCAACCATAGATGAAAAAACGAAAATCATTTCCAAAAACGGAAAGAAAATTGGCGTCATGGTAAATGATGTGCCTTGTGAAGGTTTCCCAACGCCTTCGAAGAAAAATGAATTCTTTTCTCAAACCATGGTAGACTGGAAATGGCCGGAGTATGCACTTCCGACTTATATCAAAAGTCACATCCATCCGGAAAAACTGGACAAAGAAAAAGGAGAATATTGTTTAGTTCCAACTTTCCGTTTGCCAACTTTGATTCACTCTCGCTCCGGAAATGCAAAATGGCTTGTCGAAATTGCTAACCGAAATCCAATTTGGATGCATCCCGAGGATGCGAATCGCTTTGGTTTTAAAACAGGTGATTTGGTTCGATTGAATACAGATATTGGTTATTTTATTGATAAAGTTTGGGTGACGCAAGGGATGAAACCTGGAGTGATTGCATGTTCTCATCACCTGGGCCGATGGCGAAGACCACAGGACAAGATAGGCAATCGTTGGGCAACAAATACAGTACAAATCGAAAATGATGGCTCTGGTGGCTGGAAAATGCAAACGCTTTCTGGTATCAAACCATTCAAAAGCGAAGACAATGACAGCTCACGAATATTTTGGACTGACGGAGGTGTCCATCAAAACATCACGCACGCTGTCCATCCTGATCCGATTAGTGGAATGCATTGCTGGCACCAAAGGGTTCGAATAGAAAGGCCACACCCTGGAGATAAATACGGCGATATTTTCGTAGATACTAAACGTTCGCATGAAAACTATAAAGAATGGCTTAAAATGACTCGTCCTGCACCTGGACCCGATGGATTACGTCGGCCACTTTGGTTTAAACGACCGCTTAAGCCGGAGAAAGACTTGTATTATCTGGAAAAAATCGATGATAAAGGGACTTTACACGAAAAAGAATTAAACGAATAATAGTTTATTTTTACGACTAAAAAAAGGGGCTGACTTGGAAAAGAATAGCCCTTTTTCATGAAATAAATGTAGCATGTGACTCACGTCACAGACTATCATTTCTCAAGTCCGTTTCTTTGTATTAAAAATTAAAAACATGTTTAGATTAATAGAAAAATTATTTGGCTCCGGAAATAATGAAGAGCTCATAGAGCTGCTTAAGAAAGGAGCCGTTATTGTTGACGTTCGCACTCCTTTTGAATTTCAAAAAGGACATGCCTCTGGTTCGGTCAATATCCCTTTGGATAATCTCGACCGGCAGTTTAAGTTGTTGAAAGTAAAAAAACGACCAATAATTACTTGTTGCCGATCAGGTCACAGAAGTGGAATTGCAGCATCTGTTTTGGAAAAAAATGGCTTTCAGGCTTTTAATGGAGGGAGTTGGAAAAATGTGCGAAAAGCAGCTAGTCAGAGGGCAATAAATTGAAAAGTTTAGATTATTTCAAGGTTAGAAGGCTGCATTTGCAGCCTTCTTTTTTGTTTTAAAAAAATATTTGACAAAAGTCACTCCTTCTTGTGATAGCGATCACATTCTTTTTTTTATATTCTATATATTTTTGTATTGTCACAAAATTCAAAATTGACCGTAGAACAATTTAAAGAAAATTTTTTAACCAAATAAATTTAGACCTTATGAAAGTAGAGCAAATTTATACCGGTTGTTTAGCAGAAGCCGCCTATTATATCGAAAGTAACGGCGAAGCAGTTATTATTGACCCATTAAGAGAGACAGAGCCCTATATCGAAAGAGCAAAAGCTGATAATGCGAAAATAAAATATGTATTGGAGACCCATTTTCACGCAGATTTCGTTTCCGGACATTTGGATTTAGCAAATAAAACGGGAGCTACCATAGTTTATGGACCAACTGCTCAGCCCAATTTTGATGCACACATTGCAACAGACGGAGAAGTATTGAATGTTGGAAATATTACAATCAAGGTTTTGCACACACCGGGGCATACCATGGAATCATCGACTTTTTTATTGAAAGATGAAAATGGAAAAGATTATGCGATTTTCACAGGAGATACCTTGTTTTTAGGCGATGTTGGTCGTCCTGATTTGGCCATCAAGCAAGGAGAGATTACGCGTGAAGATTTGGCAGGGTTCCTTTATGAAAGTCTTCGAAATAAAATTATGCCGCTGGCTGATGAAGTTATTGTTTATCCAGGGCATGGTGCCGGTTCAGCTTGTGGTAAAAAAATGAGCAAAGAAACTCAAGGTACTTTAGGAGATCAGAAAGTTTACAATTATGCCCTTCGTGAAGATATGACAAAAGAGGAATTTATTAAAGAAGTCACTACCGGGCTGGTTGCTCCACCACAGTATTTTCCAAAAAATGCAATGCTGAATAAAATGGGTTACGAAAGCATCGACAAAGTTCGGGAAAGAGGTGTTAAACCATTGAATATCAGAGCATTTAAAGCAGCATGGGAGATGGAAGAGGCCTTGGTTTTAGATACTCGAAATCGTGAAGATTTTGCAAAAGGTTTTATTCCCGGATCAATATTTATTGGCCTTGATGGAAGTTTTGCATCATGGGTTGGGGTACTGATCACGGATTTGAAAACACCAATTTTATTTATAGCGGAATCTGGTCGTGAGAAAGAAGTGGTTACCCGTTTGGCTAGAGTAGGATATGATAATTCCGTCGGATATCTTGAAGGAGGGTTTGAAACCTGGAAATCCGCAGGAGAAGATGTAGATTTCGTTGAAGAAGTAAGTCCGCTTGTTTTTGAAGAATTGTTTAAAAGAAAGAGAGATTTGAACGTCCTTGATGTTAGAAAAGAAAGTGAATACAACGCCGAGCATTTGGTTGGAGTTGAAAATTTCCCTCTCGATTTTATCAATCAAAACATGAATCAAATCAACCGCGATCAAAAATATTACCTCCATTGTGTGAGTGGTTATCGATCATTGGTAGCGGCTTCAATATTGAAATCCCGTGGAATCCATAGTGTAGTGAATGTACAGGAGGGTTATAATGAACTGTCAAAGTTGAACCTAAAACGAACAGAATTTAAGGAGCAAATCACAGAACTTTAATGCTGAAATAACTTTCTCAATTTTATATTTTGAAAAAGCTGAGCCGAACGGCTTGGCTTTTTTTGTGGGCATTTGCATGAAGTTTTTGATGAAAGGAGATTCGGATTATTTGCAAGACATTTTTCAACCGGCCAATTTGGAAAAAAGGTATTTTTGACCGATGCAACAAGGACTCAAACAAAACTGGCAGCAATTTTTATTACTGGTAATTATTAATGCCTTTGTCGGTGGTATGGTTGGTCTTGAGCGATCAATTCTTTCGCCCATGGCAACGGATATTTTTGGCCTTGAAGCCAATTTTGCCATTTTATCATTTATAATTGTTTTCGGGATCACAAAGGCTGTTTCCAATTATTTAATGGGCAAAATGGCCAACAAAAAAGGCCCGAAAAAACTTTTGGTTTTAGGGTGGTTTTTTGGTTTGCCGGTTCCTTTCATTTTAATGTATGCTCCAGACTGGAACTGGATCAT
>JANQFJ010000305.1 GCA_028277915.1 Saprospiraceae bacterium | reverse complement strand
TTATACTTATAAATATAAAATTTATCATCCGGCTTTTCCGCATGAACCCACTTCTGATCAGTTTTCTGATAAGGTCCAGTGGGAGTCTTACTTCAAACTAGGCCAATTCATTGGTGCTGAAGTACTTGGTGATGATGAGTTGATTTCATTTTCAAACAAGCCCAAAAAGGCATTTTCCATTGAAGAATTGCTCGATCATTTTGATCATCACAGTTCTCTTTTTGAAGGAAGGTTTGTACCAAAACCTAAGCCTGAAGAAGAAATACTTGTTGAAAAAACGAAAAGATCACCAGTTGTTGAATCTGCTCCTGAACCCACTGCAACAGAAGAAGAAGCCCAAGCTGAATCTACTGAAATCACTCCTGAAACAAAAGAAGAAAAGGTGGTTTTGGGCGAAGAAGTACAGTATAAAATGTAGTTTTAAAAACTTCAGACTGATTAAATAATAGCGACTATTTATTAGCGGTTGATCTCATGTTTTCATCGTAAACGATTAAAAATTGCATCTGTTCGTTGTTGTTGGCTACAAGAATTAACTGTGTTTTGTTTTGACCAACAGTTAATAATTTTAAGTCCTTAGCATCATAGGGAGCCATTATTCCGCTATCACTTCGGCGAATGGAAGTTTCAAATGTTCCATCGCCATTGCCTTTCAAAAATAAGCCCTTTCCTGCGTCATACTGAGGAGTTTCAACTTCCGTTTGGTAATAGTTTCCGACAGCTACTAAATCCAAATTGCCATCATTATTAAAATCTTTTACAACCATTGCGTTTATGGGTGCAAATTGGGCTTCGATTGGCAATTTGTGGAATTCAAATACTCCATTGCCTTTATTTTCAATATATACGCTGTAAAAATAATTGACTGAGTAATGCAGGGCATCATGCAATTTTTCTTCTCCATAAATATCTGAAAGGCTTGATTCGGCGAAAGACTGATATGTTGGGAATTTTTCAGAGATAAACGGCATCTGTGCGGTTGAGCATTCTTTTCCTCGAACGGGAACTTTGTTGCCTTTGTATTTTTTACTCAAAACAATATCCAGTGTACCATTATCATCGAAGTCATTACAGTAAAGGTACAAGGGTTTTTCTTCGGAAGGGTGGAATTTATTGTTACTTCCAATGTTTCCGGCTATAAAATCTACATCACCATCATTATCAAAATCTGCTGGTTCAATACTATACCACCATCCGCTTTTGCTACTAAGATTAGATTGATCAGAATAGTTTTCAAACGTTCCTTTGTTATTTTTAAAATAAGTCACTGACATCCATTCTCCGACTACGAAAAGATCTGTATATCCGTCATTGTCAATGTCCGTCCATGTGGCATCGGTAACCAAACCCAGTTTGCGAAATTGTGGAGCAATTTCATCTGTAACATCTTTAAAAATACCATTGTCATTTCTCAGTAAATAAGAATCTGCCGGATATGGATACTTTCCGGGAACAGTTCTCCCTGCTACAAAAATATCAATATCGCCATCATTGTCGTAGTCAGCTCCTTCTGCCCGGCCGCTACTGCTTAGCATTTTTGGCAGGGCTTTGCTGCTTTTTTTGAATCCTCCTTTCCCGTCATTAATATATAAGCGATCCTGTAGTTTTGAGTCTTGTGGACTGTATTCTCCACCCCCGCCGCTTGCTACATATAAATCCAGATCATTGTCGCCGTCAGCATCAAATAGCAGTGTTCCCATATCTTCACTGTCTTTTTCTTTGGACCAAGGTTGAGTGGGAGATATGACAAATCCGGCAGTTGGGGATTGCAAATAAAGCTGTCCTGATTGCCCTTTGGCACCACCAATGAAAAAGTCGTCTAATTCATCACCATTTACGTCTCCCACTGAAATGAATGGGCCTAGCATGGATTGCCGATGAGGTAAGAGAATTTCTTTTGCAAAATCGTCAAAATGATTTTCTTTATGCACAAACTGAGGTGTAGAAGACGATAAAGAAATGTTTGCAAATAAAGGTTTTTTTTGATCATGCTTAAAAGGTTGATTTTCCACATCGTTTACAGAAATCGTGTGTGTTTTATTTACCTTTAGATCCGTAACAATAGTTTGAACACCGTTCAGCCATTCAATTTTTAAACTGTCAATTTTAGAAACATTTTTTAATCCAAAATGTAAAGTATTTTCCACGGAAGACTGGTATCCTCTGACTGGATGCAACTCCGCGTATTGCATTTCATCGCCATAATGAATCGCCACCTTGGAATTATAAGCTATGTCTTTGCCATTCCTTCCGAGGATTTTAATTCGGATATAATTGTTTCCGCTATTTTCGATGGCATTGTTTTTATAAACAAAGGCTTTTTTGTCAATATTATTAATCACTAGATCCAGATCACCGTCCAGGTCAAGATCAGCATAAGCTGCACCATTTGAAAATGAAGGTTCCTGGAATCCCCACTCTCTGGACTTATCTTCAAAATGATAATCTCCTTTATTTTTGAAAACATAATTCAAAACCGGGTTTGATTCAGCTTTTTGCAGGTGTTCAAACTTTTTTTGTGCGATATTTTCTTTGGTTGCATTTCGAAGAACTTTTTTCATTTCTATTCGCCAGTCATTATTTTTTGTATCTCTACGAAAGCCATTAGTGACGAGATAATCTTTAAATCCATCATTGTCAAAATCGGCAAATAATGCTGCCCAACTCCAATTGGTTTTTGCTACTCCTGCCAATAGACCAATTTCACTGAAATACCCAAAACCTGAGTTTACCTGTAAAGCATTGAACATGTACTGGGATTGAAAATTTAAGGTATCTGTGAGATTCCGGAAGGTAGGTACGTCCATTGAAGCCATCATTACTTTGCTTCTTATATGGTCATCAGGTGTCATGTCAACTACCCCCAAATCAAGCAATCCATCGTTATTAAAGTCAGCAGCATCGGCACCCATTGAATAAAAGGAAACATGATTGGTTCTATTATTTATATCATCAACAAAACCACCCTTTTGATTATTCAAAAAGAAATGATCTGGTATGAAATAATCATTAGCGACGTAGATGTCAATCCATCCGTCATGGTTTAGATCTGCGGTGATCAAGCCTAAGCCAAATGCTGGCTTTATCAATCCTACTTGCTGACTTATTTCAGAAAAGGTATTATTGCCTTTGTTTAAGTATAGATTTCCGCTATGATCTTTTTTTTCTTCCAAAGGCATGTCTCTATATCGTCTAAACCACTCATTAGAGTTCATGAAAGTCAAAATGGAGTGATTCATTACAAATAAATCAAGATCACCATCTTTGTCAAAATCAGCAAAACTTGCTTGTGTTGAATATCCTGTGTTGTCTATGCCATATTCAGCTGCTTTTTCACTGAAGGTGAGGTCGCCGTTATTAATAAACAGTTGATTTTTACGAAGATGCTTTTCATCAAATGGGCCGGAATTGCAAACATAAATATCTAAATGCCCATCATTGTTGATATCCACCATGGTCACACCCGTTGACCAATGGTTGGTTTGGATACCAGCCTTTTTGGAAATGTCTTCAAATTTGAAATTGCCTTTATTTAAATAAAGCTTGTTGGGAACATTATTTCCGGTAAAAAAAAGATCGACTAAATCATCATTATTGATATCTCCGACTGCAACACCGCCACCATTATAATAATAGTCATAGCTTTCGATATTTTTTTCCAAATCTTCTGCAATGGTATTTGAAAAATCGATTCCGGTTTCCAGCGAACTTAACGACGTGAAAAGAGGTGATTTCTCAACAGATGTTTTTGAAGTCGAAGGGTCATTTTGACAATTACTAAAAACAATTGAAAGCAGCATTAATATTGCGATTCTTCCTCTGATCTTTTCCATGAGACTGTAATTTATGGTTCTAATTCGAATATTTTATATGTGATTTATTGTGCCTTTATCAAAGATAAGAAATTTAAATTTGATGTTTTAAACAAAAAGTTCAAATTAGATTCTACAAAAAAACGCTAATACTTCCATTTAAGGCAGTAACTTCTAAATCAAAATTTCCAGACCACTCACCAGAAAAATATATTACGGGTGGAGGTGAGAAGTGTTCTAGTTTAATACTTTATTTTCTGGGTTATATTCAAAAAACTGAACCTTTTCGTTATTGTTTGCAACTATAATAACTTGGACGTTATCCTTTCCAACAGTTATTAGTTTCAGGTCTTTGGTGTCTAATTGCAGCAATATACCACTATTGCTTATGCGCAATGAAGTGTCAAATGTTCCATCGCCATTGCCTTTTAAAAACAATCCTTTACCAGCATCATATTGGGGCGTTTCCACCTCGGTCTGAAAATTATTTCCTCCTACAATAAGGTCAATATTTCCATCTTCATCAAAATCCTGGGCAATGATTGCATTTATTGGTGCAAATTGTGCTTCAACAGGCAGTTTGTGAAATGCAAAACTGTCGTCTCCTTTGTTTTCGATATAAACGCTGTAGAAATAATTTGCGGAATAGTGGAGTGCTTGTTCGATCTTATCTTCGCCATAAATATCAGAAAGCTTGGATTCAGCAAACGACTGGTAGGACGGAAATTTCTCAGCGATAAAGGGCATTTGAGCAGTGGAGCATTCTTTCCCTCGTATAGGTACATCATTTCCTTCATATTTTTTACTCAAAACAATATCCAATGTACCATTATCATCAAAGTCATTACAGAAAATATGTAGCGGCTTTTCTAAGGTTGGCTGGAATTTATTGTTGCTCCCGACATTTCCAGCGATAAAATCCTCATCACCGTCGTTATCAAAATCCGCAGCTACAATACTATACCACCAACCCGTCTTGTCATTAAGTTGATATTGAACAGAGACGTTTTCAAACTTTCCGTCAACATTTTTGAAGCAGGTTACAGACATCCATTCACCAACAACAAAGAGATCTTTATCTCCATCGTTATCAAAATCTGACCAACTGGCATCTGTTACCATCCCGAGTTGACGGAGCTGAGGAGCAACACTGTTTGTTACATCACTAAAGCGTCCTTTGTCATTCTTCAGCAAATAGGAGTCAGCCGGATGAGGATACTTCCCCGGGACAGTTCTTCCGGCCACAAAAAGATCCATGTCACCATCATTGTCATAATCTGCTGCTTTAACTCGTCCACTACTGGATACTATAGCAGGCAATGCATTTTTTGCTTTTTTGAATTCCCCATTACCATTATTGATATACAACCGATCCTGTAAATTTTGGTCACCTGGAGCAAATTCTCCGCCTCCACCACTTGCGATATACAGGTCAAGGTCTCCATCACCTTCAACGTCCAAAAATGCTGATCCCATGTCTTCGCTTTCTTTTTCATCGTTCCAGGCCTGACTGGCTGACAATGTAAATCTACCGTCTGAATCCTGTATGAAAAGTTGCCCTGATTGTCCTTTGGCTCCTCCAATAAAAAAATCTTCAGCCTGATCACCATTTACATCTCCTACGGAAATGAATGGCCCAAGCATGGATTGCCGGTGAGGTAAAAGGATTTCTTTTTCAAAATCATCAAAACTATTTTCCTGGTGTTTGAATTGAACATTTGAAAAAATTGAGGAAATATCTGAGAATCGAAAGTTGTTTGCTTGTTTTTTCAGGGGTTCATTTTTGATCTTTTTTTGAGAAATTGTATGAGTTTTATTGATTTTTAGGTTTTCTAAAACCGACTGGGTACCATTTAACCATTCTATTTTCACACTGTCAATTTTGGAAATATTTTTCAGTCCAAAATGTAAAATATCCTCCATCGAAGATTGGTACCCTCTGACTGGATGTAATTCAGCATATTGGATTTCTTCATCGGTATAGATCGTTACTTTTACATTATATGCTGGATTCTTTCCACTTTGGTCGAGAATTTTAAACCGGATATAATTATTGCTATTCTTCTGAACAGCATTATTCCTGTAAACAAAAGCTGCTTTGTCGATATTGTTTATTACAAGGTCTAAATCCCCATCTTTGTCTAGGTCGGCATAGGCGGCTCCGTTTGAAAATGATGGTACTTCAAAGCCCCATTCATGTGTTTTATCTTCAAAGTGATAATCGCCTGTATTTTGAAAAATATAGTTTACTACCGGATTGGATGCTGCCGATTGTAGATGCTCGAATTTTTTTTGCTCTTCATTTTCTTTGTTTGTACTCTCAATTATTTTTTTCAATTCAGCACGCCAGTCGTTATTTTTTGTGTCTCTTCTAAATCCATTGGTAACCAGGTAATCTTTTAAGCCATCATTGTCAAAATCAGCAAATAACGCAGCCCAGCTCCAATCTGTTTTTGCTACACCGGCTGAAAGCCCAATCTCACTAAAAAAGCCAAAACCATTGTTCACTTGTAGTGTATTGAACATGTATTGGGATTTAAAATACATCTGATCAGTGAGAAACCGGAAAAAATTTACATTCATAGAAGCCATTAAGACTTTGTTCCTTATGTGGTCGGAGGGAGTCATATCGACTACGCCAAGATCCAGTAAGCCGTCATTGTTGAAATCGGCCGCATCTGCACCCATAGAATAATAGGATGTATGTGCAACCCTGCTGTTAATGTCGTCAGAAAAAGAACCATCTTTGCGATTTAGATACATGTAATCCGGAATAAAATAATCA
>JANQFJ010000296.1 GCA_028277915.1 Saprospiraceae bacterium | reverse complement strand
ATATAGACAAATTCCCGACAAAATGCGAAGCGAAATCAAAAATTCACAACAGTTTTGTTTTTCAATATAAACTTTTGATAATCAACATCTTACAATTTTATTTATTTCGTTACATCTGAAAAATATTTTGAATAATTCATTAAATTAATTTATGGCGACAAACCGGTTACAACAACTCTTTTCATTTTTAGAAAACAATCCGAAGGACTCTTTTATCAATTTTGCAATCGCCAAGGAATACGAAGGGCTAGGTGATGATAAAAATGCCTTAAAATTTTATTTAAAGCTCATTGGAAATGACGCAAATTACGTGGGAACTTATTATCACTTGGGAAAACTCTATGAAAGAGCCAATGATTTTGAAAAAGCTTTTGCAACCTACATAGACGGTATGAAAATCGCAAAATCGCAAGGCGACCAACATGCTTACAATGAATTGGCAGAAGCAAAACTAATTCTTGGCGATGATGAAGATTTTGAGTGAAGAATTAAAAGTTTTTGGTTTTGGTTTTCTAGTTCAACTACCTCCATCGTTGCTTCCTCCTACCCTTCCCACTAAATATCGATCGTTCCTTTAAAAACTTGTTCTGCTTTTCCGCATAGCCAAATATTTTTGAAACCTATTTTGCCGTATGGTTCCAGCCTGACTAAAAGTTTGCCTCCTTTGGATTCGATTGGAATTTCAGTGAAGTTTTGAGAAGGATCACGGAGATAATTCGCTATCGCTGATGCAGTTACACCTGTTCCACAGGAAAGCGTTTCATCTTCTACACCGCGTTCATAAGTAGCTACAATGAGTTTATCTTCAGCAGGTTCGACAAAATTTACATTAACTCCATCATCCCGAAAACGTTTGCTGTAACGAATGGCTTTGCCATTTTCAACGACGTTGATGTCGTCCACGTCTTCAACGAAAATGACATAATGAGGAGAGCCTGTGTCAAGTAAGAAATAGTCTTCTCCAATTTCAATTTCATGAACATCTGTCATTTTAAGTTCAACCCAATCTCCACTTTTTAAAACAGATTCGTGTTCGCCATCAATCGCCAAAAATCTGCAACGTTCTTTTACCAGTCCTAAAAAAGAAGCAAAAGCAGAAACACAGCGACCACCATTTCCACACATGCTGCTTTCTTTGCCATCCGAATTAAAATAGACCATTTCGAAATCATATTCCTCGTGATCCTCCAACAAAATCAATCCGTCAGCACCAATACCAAACTTCCGGTCACACAAGCTTTTCACCAAATCAAACTGATCTCTCGCAATCATTTTTTGGCGATTGTCAATAAGTATGAAGTCATTACCCGTCCCTTGATACTTGTAAAACTCAATTTTCATAATAGCGTTATTATAAAAAAGCAGAGCTTGAGTTCAATTGAACTCAAGCTCTGCAAAGATAAAAGATCTATGTTTTTACTTAGCGTAAAATTTCTATTTTTTCAGTATGAACACCATTCGAGGTTCGCAATTGAAGGAAATAAGTTCCTTCGCTTAAGTTTGAAACGTCCACATCATAATCAAGACTTGAAACAACCAGCTGTTCAGTGAGAATTTTCATCCCAAAAATATTAAAGATGGCAATTTCCAATTCTTCAGTATTTTCAAAAACAACATTCAGATGTATATAATCCCCTGTAGGATTTGGATACAAACCAATCGAACGCAAAGTAGCTATTTCGTTTACATTAACTGTATTGTCAACGGTAAACGGTCCAAAAGTTTCTTCACATCCTTTTACGTCTGTCACAGTTACCCAATAATCTCCAACTCCAACATTAACAAGGTTTTGTACTTCAGAATCATTAGACCAAATATAAACATATGGCTTGGTGCCGTTTTTAACGGTGATATTTACACCTCCTACGTTTGAGTTATCTACATCATTTATTACTTCGTAAGTATCCAATTCTTGTTGGTCGATACTGACTTCTCCATTATTAAAAACCGCATCAATAACCATAACATCATTACCTACAAAGCCAGAAACTTCCTTTACAGTAGGTACATCTTCGAAAGTAACATCAATACTGGTTTGGTTTCCAGCGATTGCATTAAATTTAATATGAAAGACCTCTGACAAATCATCTAAAGTGATACCTGAAACGTCTGAATCATACCAGGAGATAGCCAAGACTCCATTATCAAGAGTTGACAATTCGTGAAACAATAAGGTGCTTCCAAGCTCAGACGTAATAAAAGAGATTGTATCAAAATTTATCAAAGAATTATCCCAACCTATGGTAAATTGAAAGCTGGTAATCATTTCAAAATCACTCACTGTCACAGGAACGGTAAAATTTTCATCAATGCAAACATCTTTTCCGTCAAGTGTAAAAACCGGAGTGGCCTCGACAGACATAAAACCTGTTTGGTTTGTAAGGTGATTGCCAGTCGCATTTAGTGAATTTAATGCACCGAAGAAAAATAGCAAAACTGAAAAGGTAGCTGACATGTTCATAAACTCCAAAATTTAAATGAACTACCCCGATCGAGGTATCAAATCACAGCCGCTGCATGGCAACTTTAATTTTTAATCCTGCGATGTAAGGGTCGGGGAATTCTTTAGATTATACAAATAAATTAATCGATCGACTGGTTCCTCAACTGAGAAGAGTCTTTTTCAATAGTAATTGTTTGTGATTCTGAATCTGAGGGGTGGGTGATAATTGTGGTATATCTATACCACATCAATAAAAGCATTGCTACAATTATGCCAAGTGAAATAAAAGAAAACTTCCAACCCCAGATATTTCCTATATATTCTTCATCGGAATTTTCGGGAGCATCATTTATTTTATCTTCATTCATAATTTGGTTCAGAAAAATTTCGAATTTTAATTTGATTAGCGACCTGTAATTCAACAGAATATGAGATTTATCCCCTTAAAACCTGAATTACATTTTAATATGATAACAACTCAATATGTCGTTTGAAAATTCTTTCGGCAAAGTTTTTCCTACACTAATAAGGCCAAAAAGTACGTTTTGTAAACGAAGCCAAAAACTAATTTTTCAGAATATTTGTTTCTTTGGCAAAAGACAATTTACATAGATTTAATTGATAATTTCGTCTAACTATAGTATTTTAACATACAATTCTTTTTAATTTAAGGATCGGCTAATAATTTTAATCCATCGAAATTGCCGGTTTTGTTCGTAACACAAAAATATATTTTATGAAAAATCTGGTTCTTGTCATTATCGCTTCTGTGTTAAGTGCTATTATTTCTGTATCTGCTTATAAATATTTTGAAGAACCACAAGGAATAATTATTCGCGAGCAAATCCCGGTCAGATATGCCAATTTTACAGAAGATCAAAATCTGGTGACTCCCGAAAGGACTTTCCTTTCGTCTTCACCAACTAATTTTACAAAAGCTGCAGAAGTCGTAACTCCTGCTGTTGTTAATATTAAAGCTACCTCTTCTGCTGAAATGGATTGGTGGAGCAGTGGTTATGGAGGGTCATCAGGTTCAGGAGTTATCATTTCACCAGATGGATACATCATTACAAATAATCATGTTGTCGAAGACGGGAGCTCTTTGGAAGTGACTTTGAGCGATAAGCGAAGTTTTGATGCTACGCTTGTTGGAACGGACCCAATGACTGACCTTGCTTTGCTGAAAATTGAATCACAAAAACTACCCTACTTGGTTTTTGGAAACTCTGATTCTGTCATGGTAGGAGAATGGGTACTTGCTGTTGGAAATCCATTTAACCTTGAATCGACTGTGACTGCCGGTATTGTCAGTGCAAAAGGAAGAAGCATAGATATTTTGGAAGGAGAATATAAAATTGAGTCTTTCATTCAAACCGATGCCGCCGTAAATCCAGGAAACAGCGGTGGAGCCCTCGTCAACACCAATGGCGAATTGGTTGGAATTAATACAGCGATAATAACCCGTTCTGGACGATATGAAGGATATTCTTTTGCCATTCCGGCTAATCTTGCCAGGAAAATCATCTACGATATTAAAGAATTTGGGACTGTCCAACGCGGTATGTTAGGTGTCGGTATTGACCCAATCGATGACAAATTAGCAAAAGATCTTGGGCTGGAAAGTGTAGAAGGAGTACACATTTCCAGAATCAACCCCAACAGTGGAGCCTATGACGCAGGTCTCAAACGAGGTGATGTAATTATTAGTATAAATGGAACCAAAACCAGAACTATTCCTGAACTTCAGGAAAAGGTTGCGCGTTTCAGACCTGGCAATAGCGTTAGTGTTGAGTACATCAGAAATGGCAAAAAACACAAAACAGTCGTCATTTTAAAAAATAAAAGTAATTCCACATCACTTGCTGGAAATGAATCCCTTTTGAAAGATTTGGGATTCGAACTCAGAGACCTGACTCGCGCTGAAAAACAAAACCTTAAGGTGGACGGAGCTTATGTTTTGAGTATTACCAGGGGAAGTAAAATAGAAAGAACCAATATGGACCCGGGTTTTATCATCACCAAGATCAATGATTATGACATTTCCAATGTAGATGATGTGCTTAAAATTTTAAAAAATGCTTCTGGAAAAATAATGCTCGAAGGTATCTACGAAAGCTATCCCGGAGAATATTATTATGCCTTTCCTATTTAATCAAAACAAGTTCTAACTTCCAACGAAATTTAATTCTCAGAAGTTTAAAAAAACAAAAGACCCAATACTTTTATTATGCTATTGGGTCTTTTTCGTATTTTGGCGGCGACTCATCAAAAATTTCTAAATACTTTAAAGCTTATTATGTCAAAAGTTGATATTGAATGGAATAAGAACGAAGATGCTATAAAACTTGCCATATCAAAAATGCAGCATCGCCTGAATAATATTTATCTAGGTGGAGGCGAAAAAAAGATTGAAAAGCATCACGGTAAAGGTAAAATGACTGCCAGAGAACGCGTTCAATATCTAATCGATGATGATTCATATTTTTTTGAAATTGGTGCTTTTGCCGGTTATGAGATGTATGAAGAATACGGTGGCTGCCCTTCCGGAGGAGTAGTAACCGGGATTGGCTACATTTCAGGCAAACAATGTATGATCGTTGCCAATGATGCGACGGTGAAAGCAGGTGCCTGGTTTCCAATTACCGGTAAAAAAAATCTTCGTGCTCAGGAGATCGCCATGGAAAATCGATTGCCGATTATTTATCTTGTCGACAGTGCTGGTGTCTTTTTACCCATGCAGGATGAAATTTTCCCTGATAAAGAACATTTCGGAAGAATATTTCGAAACAATGCAAAGCTTTCGAGCATGGGCATTCCACAAATTGCAGCCATT
>JANQFJ010000261.1 GCA_028277915.1 Saprospiraceae bacterium | reverse complement strand
ATTTAGCAATTTAAGGGCCTTACTTTGATAAGGAGAATTTTTATCATCAGCTATTTCCTTAAAAAGAGTAACTGCTTCTTCCTGAGACTTTCTGATTTTAAGAAAACTCAGGGCGAGATACCATTTGGCATCCTGGTTCCAGGAACCAGATTTATTCAGCAGAGTTTCAAATTCTTTTGTAGCAACAGCATATTTTTTAGTTTCAAGAAGTGATACGCCATAATAAAATCTTGCATCCTGATCATCTGGATAGTCATACAGATGATTTTCAAATAGAGGCAGAGCTTCAACAAATTTATTCGATTCATATAAAAGCAAAATTTCAAGCAGTTGCTCTCTTCTCTTTTTATCTGCTATTCCCATTCCTGAAGATTCTAAATCATCCAATACTGCGCTTAATTTCGTTTTTTCGACCCGATAATTGGCCAAATAAAATTGGTCAAATTGGTTTGGCTTGAAAATAAAAAACAAAGAAGCAGCAATTAACAATAACATACCTGCAGCTACGGCAATTTGACGACGATTGAATATTGAAATTATCCTGGCTGAGGGTTTTGTTGAAGAGGTATTATGAAGCCATTTATCATTTTCAATTTTATCAAAAAAGTCTTCATTTTCCATTTTTTTTCGAACGTTCAACAATTCGGATTCTTCGGCTACTTTTCCAAATTTTGAAATCCCAGAAAGCAGATCATTCTGAAAATCTACCTCTTTCGCAAAATCTTCATCTGTTTCCAGCCTTTTTGCAAATTTATCTGAAAGCGAATCGTCCAGATCATTCATCAGGAATTGCCGGATATGTTCTTCATTTAAAAAGAATCCTTCAATTTCCAGCTTTGATTCCACTTGAACAAGCATATTTTTTAGCCTTTTATCTCCATACAAATGAATGCCGGAAATAACATCTTTTCGAATGCGAACACTTTTTGAAAGCGCCGCATCATTGTTCATTTCATGCTCAAATCGATCTTTTTCCTCTATTTCCATGAGGCCATCTAAATATTTGTCAATCTGTTGACTTTTGTATAGATCCTGATCCATATGCAACGCTTTAATAATCTTTAAACGAGTGGTGTTCTTTAACTAATTTTTCGAAGCTTTTCATGCAACGGTGTTTTTTTATCCGAACAAATTCGTAAGTATAATTCAACATTTCGGCAATTTCTTTCAAGCCTGTTTTTTTGTAATAAAATGCGATAATCAATTTTTTACAAACATCATTGTCCCAGGATGACAACAAATCATAAATCGTTTCGTGTCTGTCCTCATATTCCAGTTGAGATTGTACTTCCTCTTCGTCGATTAGTATATAATTCTCATTAGTTTCATCGATGTTAAATGTTTTTCGACCTTTTTTCTTGAGTTTGTTTAGCCATTGGAACCGACAAACAGAATACAAATAGACACAACATTTTGCAGTCAATGTAAAATCCGGTTTTCGAAGATTATTGATCAAAATAATAATTGAATCCTGAAAAATATCTTTTGCATCATCCTCTGTTCCGCTATTTGACCTTATAAAACTGGATATTCCCCTGTAACAACATCGATAAAGCAACTCATAGGCCTTGGCATCACCATTTCGCAATCCATTTATCAGGGATTTTTCATCGGAACAGTCAATTGATTTAATCATATATCTGATAGAGGTTGAAAATGTTATCAGTATTCAATTCAGAAAAGTTAAAATCACGTCAATCAGAATCTTTGTAAATTTATTAAAAAATGAAAGATAGTCTGATCACAATCTTTATTTTATAAGTATTTAGAGTAAAAACGTTGCTTTCATGTTTAAAAAATTGATTTTATTTTTTAGTTGTTTACTCTTACTATCCTCCTTTTTTAGAGCTGGCGATCCATCAAAATTGGCACTAATTATTGCTGTCGGAGATTATCCTGAATCTTCAGGTTGGTGCAAGCTGAATTCTAAAAATGATGTTTTACTCATTCGGTCTGCTCTGAAGAAAAAAGGTTTTGAAGAAAAAGATATTTTGGTAGTCAGTGATGCAAAAGCGACGAAAAGCGGAATTCTCGAAGCGTTTAATGATCATTTAATAAAAAATGCTCAAAAGGGTGGTACTGCTTTTTTCCATTTTTCAGGACATGGCCAACAAATTACCGATAACAATTTTGATGAAATAGACCAATTTGATGAGGCGTTGGTTCCTTATGATTCGCCCATGCATTTTCAGAAAGATGTGTATGAAGGGGAATATCTTCTCAGAGACGATGAATTGGGAAGATTGCTTTATAAATTGAGGAAAAAGCTTGGGAAAAAAGGAAATGTCCTTGTTGTTTTGGATGCTTGTCATTCAGGTACAGCTACTCGAGGATTAGGGATTGCGAGAGGAACGAGTATTAAAATGGTAGGAAATTCTTTTGTTAAAAAGAAGAATTCCAACGTTTTCGAAAACGCTGGCTTGAACACAGAGATTAAATCTTCTCGAAAAACGGCAAATATGGTGGCTTTTTTTGCCTCAGGTGCCAATGAATTGAATTATGAAACTAGGGATCAAAATGGAAATCTTAGCGGTAGTTTGAGTTATGCTTTCAGTAAAGCTTTTTCAACAATTGAGAACAATACTTCCTACAGAGGGCTTTTTGACAAAATAAAATTGGAAATGACCATTATTGCACCAAGACAAACTCCACAGGCAGAAGGCAATTTGGATTATTTGGTGTTGGGAGGAAAATACAAGGGAAGCCAAAGGCACTTCAAAGTATTGCGAAGTTTTGACGATGTGGTTATTGTGGACGGAGGCACATTGGCTGGTTTGCACAATAATACAACCTTCGCTTTTTATCCGATTGATACGAAAGATACAACCAAAACCAATCCATTGGCCTTTGGTACAATTCAGTTCGCTGAGTTATTCACCTCTGAAATTCACCTAGACAGAATATTAAGTGAAGATATCGCAGTTGGAGCCTGGGCTTTTGTAAAAAATCAAAATTTTGGAGAGCAATCAGTAAGATTGCAAATGAAGATTAAAAGTACTGTGGTTCAGAATAACTTGCATGTAGAAATTTCTAAGTATCCTTTGATTCAACTTGTTGACTCTTTTCCCGATCTCATATTGCGTTTCGAAAAAGAAACAAATCAATTAATCCTGGAAACAAAAGAAGCATTTGTGCTTTTTAAAAAAAATATGGATGATGTTGGAGGATTTGAAAATCTGGTCATTTTAAAAGTTTTGAATTATGCACAAAGCAATTATATCCGAAAACTTGAAATGCAGGATCAACATATTGACTTAGAACTGGAGATTGTCCCGATTAAAATTGATAATAATGATGAACAGGCTTATGAATATATTCCGTTAGCATCTAAAAAAGGAGCAGACGGAGTTCTTCGTTTTCAAAAAGGAGATAAATTTAAAATACGAATTATAAACAATGGTGACAAACCAGCATATTATTCGTTATTGGATATCCAGCCTGATAATAAAATAAATTTGATCCTACCAGAGCGTCATCTCAATCGAAAAGCAGAAGAATATTATATTCTCCCCGGGCAAACTCACGAATTACCTGAACCATCTGAGGATTATCAGAATTATTGGACATTCGAACCTCCTTGCGGACATGAAGTTTTTAAACTCATAGCTACTTATCAACCATTGAACCTGGCTCAGACTATTACCACGAGAGGTACTTCTCCTGAAAAGAGTGCACATCCATTTGAAATCCTTTTTGGTTCCACATTTAAAAATAAATCTTCAATAACTAGAGGGTCTGCAAATCCAAGTATTCCACCAAATACCGCTCAGATCTATTCTTTGATATTTCGAATCGAAAAGTAGGATTATTCAAAATGTGTTTGTTTCTATTGATAGAGTTCTTCATGAAAGGGAATTTTAACAATAAAAACTATTTTGATTTTAGCCAATTTTACAAAAAAGCGGATTTTAGTGTACGAAACTACTCTTAATCATTAAGTGGTTGATTATCAACATGATAGTTGTTCATTTGTGATGTATTTTCCTTCCTTCCTAGTTTAGTTTTTACTGTTTTTTTCTTTGAATTTTCGGATAAAATGTACTTGAGTACTCATGTCATTTTAGGTTAAACTTGTATCAGAACACATGAAATTATTTGATACAAAGCGCTTCATCAATGTGATTATTAAACAACCTTTTTTATCAGATAGAATATTTGAAAATAAAGGTGATAACAAATTTCTACATCATGGTATATAGAAGTAAATACAAGGATTTATTCATCCATATTATTCAATTAAAAAAATAATTTTCAATTACTATGCTGACTTCAATTCTATTGATCATAATATTTAAATGGATTAAGAAAATCTAATAGTGAAGGCGGAAAGGCTTAAATCGAAAGGAGTAAGACATGATATAAAATAAGCTTTACTGCCAATTTTTTAACAATAACAAAAACTCCAAACAATGAAATGTATTACCCTACTACTCATAACAGTATGCTTATCAATTGTTTCAATTGCTCAAAATGACATGAGTCCTGTTGAAAAAGAAAATCTGATTGGATTAAGTCCCTCAGAATTAATACAAATTGGTTTTGCTGATGAAAGCTATTATTCAACCGAAGCGCTAAGTGGCAATGGAGCTTTTAGTCGCTTTTTGGATGATTGCAACGGTGATTTTATTCCCAAAGATAATTCCTATACAGCAGTACTCAGAAATGATGATGGATCATATTACCTTTCCAATATGGGCTTTACTTTCAGTTTTTGTGGTTCATCTTATACAGATGTTTACATTAATACCAATGGTAATCTTTCTTTTACTCAAGCTGTATCACAGTTCAGTCCTGATGGATTTCCTTATTCAATTCCAATGATTGCACCTTTTTGGGGTGATGTGGATACCAGGAATACTGCGTGTGGGCAGATCTGGTATAAATTAAGCCAAAACTCTTTAATTGTTACTTGGGAAGGAGTAGGGTGGTATAATCAACAATGTAGTCCCTTGAACACCTTTCAGGTGATTATTACCGATGGAACAGACCCCTTAATTGGCGTAGGAAATAATGTACAATTTCGTTATGGTGATATGAACTGGACGACAGGACAAGCTTCTGGTGGAGGGCCATTTGGTGGATTTGCAGCAACCGTAGGATACAATAGCGGAGATGCTGTAAATTTTGAACAAATTGGTCGCTTCAACCAGGATAACAGCTCTTATGATGGTCCTTTTAGCGATGATGATGGTGTCCACTGGCTCGATTTCCAATGTTTTGTTTTTGATGCAGCTGGAAATTCAGCTCCGGATATTAGCTGTGTTGATATCACCCGATCTTTAGATGCCAATTGTTTGGTTAGCATAACAGCTGATGAAGTTGGCATAGCAAGTGCAAATGGGTGTTATGAAATTTCTTTGGATTTAGATAAAAACACCTTTGGCTGCTCTAATCTTGGAGATAATGAAGTAACTTTTACTGCATATTATGGCCTCGACTCTGTTTCTTGCACATCTACAGTGACTATTGTTCAGGGGACCTGTGAATCAGCAGCAATCCTTCCTGTAAATCCATTTTGTGAAAACGATATTCCAACAGGACTTTACGCCACTCCTCTTGGAGGCACATGGGGTGGTGCAGCAGATACAAACGGGACTTTTGACCCAATGACCAATGGAGCAGGAAATCACACGGTCACTTATACAGATTTAAATGGATGCTCTACAGATTCTATAATCGTAACTGTTTTTCCATCGCCTAAAATTGAATTGGACGAACTCAATAATGTAAGTTGTTTTGAAGAAGAAGATGGGAGTATTTTAGTACATGCAACAGGGGGCACACAGCCTTATGCCTTTCAATGGAACAATGAAATGGAAGGTCCATTTATTGATGGATTGGAAAGTGGATCATATATTTTGGCCCTGACTGATACACTTGGTTGTTCTGATACTAGCGAATTTCATATTACGGAGCCTGCTGATTTGCAGATAACGTACACTGTTAACCATAATAGTTGTTTTGGAGATTCAAATGGAGAAATTTTACTGGATACTGACATGGGCGGTACGCCACCTTATCAGTATGTTTTCGAGGGGGATACTTCCAATACGATAATCGAATACACTGGTCTTTTTGCAAACGAATATCATTTGGAAGTAATAGATTCCAAAGGCTGTGTGGATAGTAAAAATATCCTTATCAATGAACCGCCTGATTTGCAAATAATTTACTCTGTCGAAGATGTCAGCTGTTTTGGAAATGCTGACGGAGCATTCCGGCTGGATACTGTTTTTGGCGGAACGCCACCTTATCAATATGTTTTTGAAGGCGACACCTCAGGCGCAGTTTCCGGATACGATGGCCTATTAGCTGGGGATTATCACTTGGAAATATTAGATTTCAAAGGTTGTGTAGATAGTTTTAATTTCATTATAGAGGAATCTCCTGTTTTAGAAATAATATATACTGTTAACCATGTCAGCTGTTTTGGAGATTCAGATGGAGAAATTTTACTGGATATTGACATGGGCGGAACGCCACCTTATCAGTATGTTTTTGAAGGAGACACTTCCAATACGATGAACGAATATGATGGTCTTTTAGCAGACGAATATCATTTGGAAGTAATAGATTCCAAAAGTTGTGTTGATAGTATAAATATCCTTATCAATGAACCATCTGATTTGCAAATAATATACTCAGTCGAAGATGTCAGCTGTTTTGGAGCTTCCGACGGAGCGATTTGGCTGGATGCACTTAATGGTGGAACACCACCTTACCAATATATTTTCGAAGGAAATCCCTCCAGTACAGGTTTTGATTACGTTGGTCTAGTAGCAGGAGAATATCATTTGGAAATAATTGATGAGAATGCTTGTGTTGATAGCATAAATATCCTTATCAATGAACCGCCTGAATTAGGAGTACTGATTGAAACCAATGATATTATTGATTTGGGAGAGGAAATCACCGTCCATGCTCTCGTCTCCAATCCCTATCCGACGGATATTACATTGGAATGGACTACGAATGACTGTAATGGTTGTGTTAGTTTTACGGATACTCCACTTTATGAAACAACTTATCATGTAATTGCTACGGACGAGAACGGTTGTATTGCTACTGATAAACTAACTGTTCAAGTAAGAAAACCAGTGAATGCATTTATTCCGAATGCTTTTACCCCTAATGGCGATTTGGTCAATGATCGCTTTAAAGTTTTCACAGGCAAAGGAATTGAAGAAATTCAAGCTTTCAAGATTTTTAACCGCTGGGGAGCTTTATTGTATGAGGAAAAGAGTTTACCATCCAATGAAGGCGTTTTCGGATGGGATGGAACTTTCAACAATAAAATTATGCCAGTGGGAGTATATGTTTATACATTGGAGGTTAAATATATTGATGGAAGTAGCCGAATGCTTACTGGTGATCTGGCTCTTTTGAGGTAGGCCTACAGCTTTTCTTCGTCTTTCTCAAATATATGTACACAAAAAGCAAATAGATGTAATCAGAAATATTGCTTATCTTTAATAGAACTCATGCATAAGATTTTTAATCCTCAAATAAAAATCTATGAAACGATTCCTATTAGTCATTCCCTGGCTTTTACTCTCATTTTCAATACTTAGCCAGAATGAAAGCAAACCCATAGATACGCTTCTATTAAAAGCCATCAAGGAAAACGATTTTCAAAAAGTACGCAGTTTAGTCAATGAAGGTGTAGATGTTAATGCCCGTGATAAAAACGAAGCTTCGCCTTTGATGTGGGCAGCTTATAAAGCTGACCAACAAATGGTAAAATTTTTAGTTGAGTCGGGTGCAAATTTCAATCATAAAGGAATAATTGATCTGGGGGGAGGGGCTTATTATGGGAACCTGATGGGTCTGGCAGCAGGCACAGGGAAACTTGAATTATTAAAATATCTCGTAGAATTCTGTAAAATTAATGTGGATGACAATGAGCTGAATGCCGAAAATGGAGAAGCTGATGGATGGACAGCCCTTCAATTGTCCTTTATAATTTTGGGGAGCCAAACTTAATGAGCCTTTGGCAAGTTTCAGATATTCAATCCTCAAAATTGATGACCTTGTTTTATATAAAATCGCTAAAAGAAGAGCTTTCTATTCGCGAAGCATTTTTATCTGCACAAAAGGAGATGAGAGACTTGTATAAAGATCCTTTTTACTGGGCAGGTTTTGTGTTGGTAGAGTAAAGTTTTTTATCTGTTACTTCTAGCTCATAAAATCAAAACCGCGTTGGGATATACCAACGCGGAAGAAACCAACCATAAAGCCTTAAATTTTTATAGGCGATTTATTTTTTGACCACCAGATCTACCTTTTGGGAATTGAAGGCTGAAACATCAAGTTTTAAACCACTGAATGAAAGTATTTGGTCGGTAATATCGTCCACTGAATTGCTATGAACTATATTGATTCGGCCAGTCTTACCAGCCATTGATTTTTTGATGTTTTGAACTTCTGCCAGCCCCTTTAGGAAATTTGTTAATTGTTTCAACTCATTATATTCAACATTAACAATTGAAAATTCAGTGGAAATAAAAGGGGATTCCATATTGAGTAAAGATGATTTGCAAAGTTGCGCTAAAAAATAATCTGCCAATTCACCTCCTGCATTTTTTAGGGCAGTCTTACCTGCAATTAATTCAGCTATATCTGCTCCGGAAGCATGGGTTCCATTTGCTGTAATGATTTTTCCATTTTGAGTTTGGATGACCTTAGCTTCAACTCTGGCGCGACAGGAATTTAATCCGTTTCTGTTACCTGCCGATTCACTAA
>JANQFJ010000244.1 GCA_028277915.1 Saprospiraceae bacterium | reverse complement strand
CTTTAGCGCTGATGGTACTACCCTACCAGGTGGGAGAGTAAGTCGCTGCCAACTCAATCTAACACAAGCCTTGTTACTATAATGTAACAAGGCTTTCTTCTTTAATCTCCAATCATCACTTAGGCAGTTTTAACTCTTGTATAGTTAGTGTTTTACACATCACACTTGATTTTAATATAAAAAAATATGTAAATTACATTCGCTTAACGCATTGATAGAAAACCCCATCCAAACGAATCATTTTTTAACCCAAATCCGAACTTGTCCTATGCGTATTAAGTACACTATGCTATGCACTATTCTACTCATTTCTATAAATTCAAACGCCAAAGAATTTAAGATTCAACTTGCCGCTTTTGTTAAAAAAGCTCCTTTTACCCATTTTGTTTTTTCTGGGATCAACGATGTTTATATGAATATTGACCAAAATAATATTTATCGTTATTACCTAAGTAAAACTTACAAAAACCGCGATGACGCTGAAAAGGTCAGATGTATTGTTATCGAAAGAGGGTTTCCAAATGCACAAGTGGTTGATGTTGATGAGCAAATGATGCTATGTGGTAAGCCATGCCCTTATGCTACTCCCACAACGACCTTTTCTAGTGATGATACAGAAATTTTACAAATGAAATCCATTTTCTTTGGCTTTGACAAGTCTGTACTAGACTTGGAATCTCAAAAAAAATTAGATATTCTATATCGATCTCTCATCGATAATCAAGAACTAAAGGTCAAAATATCAGGGCATACAGATTCAAAAGGCAACGCCAAATATAATATAAAACTTTCAAAAAGGCGAGCAAGAGCCGCCCGCAACTACCTGATATATAAAGGAATACATGCAAAAAGAATAACAGCAATTGTTTTTGGAGAGTCAACACCCGTGAGGTCTAACATTGATAGGGATGGTAAAGATTCTCCACTCGGTCGAAAATACAATCGAAGAGTCGTAGTAGCATTGTATGATGCAAAAGGCGAAATTGTAAGCTCAGAAAATTAACCTGCCAAAAAGACTATTTTTCAAACCGAACCTCCACCATTAAAACATGCTCATCAGAGAAAGTAGTTTTTTGCTTACTTTCAATTGAATAACCAAAGGAAGGAATATATTGCAGATGCTGTTCTAGTTTTGCCACACTCCCAGAAGCATTATTAAAAATTTCGATAGAATCAATGGTATTTTGGTCAAACGAAATAGAAAGTCGTTGTGTTTTTAATTTTTCATCGGTTGATTGGTAAACGATTTGATAAAGACTACCTTTATCATCGAAAATACTATCGACCTCATATTTATCTATCCAGGCCACCTTGTTGATATCTGATTCTTCAAAGACTTTCAATTCCTGGCTGAAATCAATTGAATCAATTTTTTTCTCAATACGATTTCCATTCACAGACGTAATTTTATAAACTGAAGTATTTTGAGGCAATATTTCGAGCTGTTTTTCGAAATAACCTTTCAAATCAAAAAACGCAAGTTTTTGATTCCTCACTCCTGATTCATCTATACAGGTTGAAAGAAAAATTATTAAACCAACAAGGAAAATTGTATTTGAAATATTTTTCACACAATTTGTTTTTCTCTGTAAATCAAACACTTACCATCCATTTCTCCAGGAATCTCTAAATTCATCATGGCCAGCAAAGTAGGTGCAACATCTGCCAGTCTTCCATTTTTCAACTTTCCTCCCACAGCATTTTTGCTAATATAAAAACAAGGAACCAAGTTTTTTGTGTGGGCGGTATTTGGCGTACCATCATCATTGATCATAAAATCAGAATTGCCATGATCCGCAATTATGATCGCTTCATATTGAAAATCAAGAGCCACCGAAACCAATTTTTCTAAACAACTGTCAACCACTTCAGCAGCTTTTTTAGCTGCTTCAAAAACGCCGGTATGACCGACCATATCCGTATTTGCAAAATTGAGACAAATAAAATTTGGCTGGTTTAATTTGATTTCATTAACGATGGCATCGGTCACTTCGTAAGTGCTCATTTCAGGTTGGAGGTCATAAGTTGGAACTTTTGGTGAAGGAATTAAAATCCTTTTTTCCCCTTCAAATTCAGTTTCTCTCCCTCCAGAAAAGAAAAAAGTAACATGTGGATATTTTTCAGTTTCTGCAATTCGTACCTGCGTTTTTCCGGCTTTTGAAATTATTTCACCTAGCGTATTCGTTAAATTATCTTTTCCAAAAAGAACTTTTACGCCTTCGTAGGTTTCATCATATGGAGTCATGGTCACATAATGGAGGTCAAGTGTTTTCATTCCAAATTCTGGCATATTCTCCTGTGTCAAAACTGTCGTAATTTCACGCGGCCTATCCGTTCTAAAATTGAAAGAAATGACTACATCGCCATCAGCGATAGTTGAAACTGGGTCTCCACTTTCATTAACACCAACTACAGGCCTAATAAATTCATCGGTAATTCCTTCAGCGTAGCTTTTTTCGATACTTTCAATAAAATCTGAAGTTGGCTCCCCAACACCGTTAACCATTAAATCGTAAGCCAACTTTACACGCTCCCATCGTTTATCCCGATCCATGGCATAATAACGACCGATGACACTGGCCAATTCAACATTTTGATTTTCAATGTGTTGAGAGATATTTCGAATAAAACCTGCTCCGCTTTTAGGATCGACGTCTCTCCCATCTGTGAATGCATGAATAAAAACTTTGGACAATCCTTGTTCCTGAGTAATATCACAAAGCGCTTTCAAATGACTGATATGTGAGTGAACTCCACCATCAGAGGCCAAACCGATCAAATGAACTGACTTATGATGATCTTTAGCATATTGTAAGGATTCCAACAAATTATCATTGCAATGCAAAGATCGATCTTCAATTGCTTTATTGATCTTCGCAAGCTCCTGGTAAACAACCCTTCCTGCTCCAATATTTAAATGTCCTACCTCTGAATTTCCCATTTGACCTTCCGGCAATCCTACATCCAAGCCATGAGTTATGAGTTCTGAATTCGGATAATTTCTATACAAACTGTCAACAAAAGGAGTTTTTGCCTGGGCAATAGCACTCACTTCAGGGTTTTTGCCATGCCCCCAACCATCCAAAATAATCAAAATTGCTTTGTCAGTGTTCATCAATTCTCTTTAAAAAATCATAAAAAGCACAAAATTACCCTTTTAATACATAATTGCCTAATCTGCTTTTAAGAGTCTTATGCTACTTTTAAACATCAGTTTAAAGAAAGGGTTTTACGGCAAATTGATGAACTTTTTAACGTTTTTGGGATAATTTAACACAATTTTAAAACGTTTTCTTAATCCGTTCTAAAGTTTGAAAAAGTTAACACATTTTATCACAACACCTTGATTATCAGCCGTCAATGGACTATCACAAGATGCTATTTGCAAACTCTTTATAATGCAAAGGGTTTGAATAATGACTTTTATTAATATTTTCCTTGACACACCATCAGATATCAATTAGTTTTATCTGCAAATTCAGCAAAGTTTGAATTTTGACCATTTAAAAAAATCTATATCAACATGAAAAATCTATTGTTCATCCTTTTTATTGGCTCTTCTCTAGCAATGACACAGGCTAACCTTAGCGAAATATCCAGAGCGCTTAGCAATGGTAACGCTAATACACTAGCTCAGTACTTTGCTGAAAGTGTTGAAATTGCAATAATGAACGAAGAAGATCAATATGACAAAGCAGCAGCCAAGCAAATTTTACAGACCTTTTTTACAAAGTATAAACCCAGTTCCTACAGCCAGGTTCATCAGGGGGTTTCAAAGGGAAAAGATTCTCAGTACACGATTGGAAATATGAAAGCCAACGGAGATACTTTTAGAGTCTATGTCTATATGAAAGTAACCGGTGGAAAATACACCATCCAGGAACTGCGATTTGATAAAGAATAAATTGAAGAATCAAAAAATATAAAAGCGATGCTTAACTTTTAAGTGTCGCTTTTTTATTTTCCAATACCCCCAACCCAAATAAAGCAAAATCATATTTAACCGGATCTTTAGGGTCAAAAGTCCGGAGGTTTAGGGTCAGTTCTTCAACTGCTTTCCAATCCCTTTGTTTTCGTTGCAACAAACCAAGTTTCTTGCCGACCCTTTCCACGTGTACATCGAGGGGCATCATCAATTGTGATGGTTTAATTTTTTCCCACAAACCAAAATCAACACCTTTTTCATCTTTTCTGACCATCCATCGCAAAAACATGTTCAAGCGTTTACAAGAAGAGTTCTTTTCCGGAGTAGCGATATGTTTTCGTGTTCTGACCGGAGCGTTGGGCAAATTGAAGAAAAGCTCATGGAATCCAATTATCGCATTTTTTACAGAGTGATCATTTCTAGTTAAATGGCGGTAAAATGCATCTTCCAAAGATTCGTTCTTTCGATAGTAATGTTGCAAAAACTCTAAAAAATAGAGGGTATCTGTAGCCTGGAAAGTCCTGTGTTTAAAGCTTAAAAATGCTCTTCTGTCTTTCTCCCTGTGATTGATGATAAAATCGTATGGCTTCCCCTTCATTAGTTCAATCAATTCCAGTGATTTATTAATAATCGTTTTTCGTTGCCCCCAAGCAAGCATTGCCACCCAAAAACCTACGATCTCAATATCCTGTAATTTTGTAAACCGGTGAGGGATTTGGATTGGATCATTTTTTATAAAATCGACCTGGTTATACTGCTCAACACATTGGTCAAGATATTCTTTCAAATTAGTTTTGTCAAATTTTGTCATTTCGTAAAAATCAAAAGCAACACTTACATTATTCGAACGTTATAGTTAAAATTTCAAATTGCTTTGAAAATATTATTTTTGCGAAAGAATTTATGACTGCTACATTCACATACACTTTATTATTAGCTGCGATTTTTATTGGACGAAAGGCATTTCACTTCATAGAAAATGAAAACTAGCGTTTGAAAATAATCAACTGTTCAAACTTCCTAGAATCATTCTTGAGCCATTTCTGGCTGTGTTTTTTTGTACATTTTAAAACTGGCCAAACCCAGTCGCTGTAAAAAATGGTTAAAGGAGACCCGCAAAACTCCTAATCCATATTTCGAACTCCTGGAAAAGTTGATCGAGGAAGCTTCTTCAAAATATTTTGTGGGGCAAGTCACTTCTGCAATTTCAAATCCTGAATAAATTATCTGCGAAAGCATTTCGTTATCAAAAACAAAGTCATCTGAATTCTGATTAAAATTAATCGTAGTCAGCACTTCTCGGCTAAAAGATCGATAACCGGTATGATACTCCGATAATTTGTAATTAATCAATAAATTCTGTGTGAAAGTCAACAGCCTGTTGGCGATATACTTATAAACTGGCATTCCTCCTTTCAGAGCACCTTTTCCTAAAATCCTCGATCCCAAAACAACAGGATACAAATCGTCACCAATTATATTTACCATAGCAGGGATCAGTTTTGGCGTGTATTGATAGTCGGGATGCAACATGATTATGATATCACCTCCCAGCTCCAAGGCTTTATTGTACAAGCTTTTTTGATTGCCTCCGTATCCTTTGTTATTTTCATGCCGAATGACATGTTTTATCCCAATCTGTTTTGCCAGTTCAGAAGTATTATCCTTACTGGCATCATCGCAAAGAATAACTTCATCAACGAGATTAAAAGGAATCTCTGCATAAGTTTTCTCCAGAGTCAAAGCAGCATTATACGCAGGTAAAACTACAATTACTTTCTTGCCATTATACATGGGCTCGAGAATGTTGAAATTTGTAATAAAAAATTCGCACAAAGATAAAATTTAAGCCACAATTATCATCAGCCAAAATGAAATCATTGTGCTTTATCACTTCAAAACCAAAAAGAGTAAACAAATTGAAAATGAAAAAACAACTATACGTTATAAATACAATGCTGAATTTCCTCTTGAAGATAAACCGCAAGCTCTTTTACATATTCACGGGAAAAATTAAATTCAATCCCTGCGGTTTGATAAGTTTCCGGAATTGATTTTGTGTAACCCAATTGCAACGCATTTTTAAAATTATCGATTGTTTTTTTAGGATTTTCTCGGTATTGTTTCCAGATCGCCAAAGCCCCGAGTTGAGCAAACCCGTATTCGATGAAATAAAACGGAACCTCAAAAACATGCAACTGCTTTTGCCAAAGATATTCGGGATAATTTTCCAATTTTGAATGATTAACTATCCCAGGTTGGAATTCGTGGAACATTTTTAACCACATTTGTTTTCTATCTTCATCAGAATGTCCCGGATTGGTATAAACCCAGTGTTGAAATTTGTCAATTAAAGCAATCCAAGTCATTGAGTAAAGCACTCTTTCCAATTGCTGAAGCTTTGCATCTTTTAAAGTCAATGGATCATCAAAAAACACCTCCCAATGTTCCATTGCCAAAAGTTCCATCGTCATTGCAGCAAATTCAGCAATCTCTTTCGGCGTTTGCTTGGCACTGTTTAACCGGAAGTTTTTAGTGTAAAAGGAGTGAACTGCATGACCGCTTTCATGAGCCAATATGATCACATCTTTCAAAGAATGTGTTGCATTCATAAAAACAAAGGGTACGCCTGACAAAGGCAACGGCATATTGTATCCTCCCGGTCTTTTCCCTTCTCGCGCATTCAAATCCAGGTGACCTATTTTTTTCATCACTCCAAGACATTCGCCAAAAAAAGGATCTATTTCAGCCAAACATTCTATTGATTTTTCAATTAATTCGTCGGTATTTTTGAAGGGCCGTAAAGGTGGTTTTCCATTGATATTAACATTTAAATCCCACGGTTTCAGTTCTTCCAGCTTTAAAGAATCCTGGCGAATTTTGTACAGCTCATTTAAAAGCGGGACAATTTCGTTTTTAATATTTTCATGAAAATCATAACAATCTTCAGGCGAGTAATCAAAACGACTTAAAGCCTTAAACTTATAGTCACGATAGTTTTCAAAACCAGTATTCTGAGCAAGTTGTTGACGCATGTCCACCAACTCATTAAAAAGCAAATTTAATTGAGGGCTGTTTTTGCTCAATCTATTATGGATACTTCGAAAAGCATGTCTGCGGAGGTTTCGATCGGGTTCTTGCAAAAAATTACTGGCTTCTTGGATGGTATAACTATTGCCAGCCACATCGATGATCATTTGAGACATCATTTTTCCATATTCCTTCGAACGCAGCTTAATCTCAGCCTGAAGATCGACATTGTCTTCATTGAACAACTCAAGAGAATTTTTGACCTCCCGCAAAAAAATCGAATACTTTTCAGGCTCAAGATTTTTACAAAAAGGTATTTCTAAAAGTTTTTGATTGAGCTGATGATTTATTTTCGCAACTTTTGGAAGGATCTGTTGGACAACGTAATTGTAAGACTCTCCAGCTCTTTCATCAGAAGTGTTTGTACTGAAATGAATATATCGCCAATTCACATCCTCTTGCACAAGGGCATTCAATTCATTCCAGTCAAAAATCCATTGCTCCAATATAGCCTTTGTAGCAATTGGCCTACGGAGCAATTCATTAAAATAGGGCTTCAGTCTCGACCATACAGTCACTTTGAACTCTTCAGGTAAAAATTCTCTTTTCCTGGGTTCTGGTACAGAAAGGACACTCATAGTATGTTTTATGTTTTCTCAATTCAAATAACCGAGGCTATTTGAACTCCTTTGCTGTAATTTTTAGCAAAGGTATATGCTACTAAGCAAAGCCTAATTTTAAAAAACTAAACTTATGACCAGTCGCTTTTAAATTATTCGGCTTGGAGCAAGGTGTTTTCTCATTTTAAAATCTCCAATTATTGTTTAATTCAAGTTTCGGTTGGACTATCCGCAACTTGGGGTATTTATGCTTCTTCAGTGTTCTCTTTTTCGACTGTTTTCTCTTCAGAGTTTTCCTCTTCATCTAAAGATAACAATTCGCGTTCATTTAGAAAATTAAACCACTTGATTACTTTCCTGATGTCGCTTACACTTACCCTGTCTCGGTCAAATTCGGGCAAAATCATGTCAAAATACTCCAGAATATCCTCAGACGAAGATTTTGGAGGAACCGGAGGATTGGTTTCGATCTGTTTAAGCATTGTAGCAAATATCTTTGACAACTCTTCAGAATCTGATTCGGTATAAATGCCAATCGAAGCCAACGGAGTAAACTGATGTTTACGTGCTGGTGCAAATTTACTTTTACCAGAATCCAAATCTGCCACTACCAATCCGTTACTGCGATTTGCTACAAGCCTGAAGAGGCCCGCCATACCGCTTACTGCTACATATTCTTCTAAGTTCATGAACTACAAGTTATTTTTTGATTTTCAAAAGTACAAAATCTTATCAATTTGCCTTTAGCTAAAAACACCAATTTCACTTTTAATATTGAAGCAATGCTTTCAATTTTATTTTAAACCTTTCAACTGGAAGAAATTGTTGCTCCAAAGAGGCTGCAAATGGAACCGGAGTATCCAGGCTTCCACAACGAACAACTGGCGCATCCAAAAATTCAAATAAATGCTCGGAAATATATGCTGAAAGCTCTCCACCTATTCCACCAAATAAAGTATCTTCATGCAAAATTATTACTTTCCCTGTTTTTTTTATCGTAGCAGCAATAGTTTCAAAATCCAAAGGAAGCAGCGTACGTAAATCAATGATTTCTGCATCAATCTTTTCTTCTTCAACAATTTTCTTAGTCCAATGAACTCCCATACCATATGTTAGGATGGAAACCTCAGCACCTTCTCGAACAGTTGCTGCTTTGCCTATTTCAACGGTATAATAATCATCCGGAATTTCCTTTGAAATGCTTCGATAAAGTCCTTTATGTTCAAAAAACATTACGGGATTAGGGTCTTCAAAAGCAGCTAACAGCATACCTTTGGCATCATAAACATTTGAAGGATATAAAACTTTCAGCCCAGGTGTATGCGTAAACCAGGCTTCATTGTTCTGTGAATGAAAAGGACCTGCCCCTACTCCACCGCCACACGGCATTCGCACCACAACGTCTGCATTTTGTCCCCAACGGTAATGCAATTTTGCCAAATTGTTGATGATTTGATTAAAACCACAAGTCACGAAGTCTGCAAACTGCATCTCCACCATAGATTTGTAATTTTTCAAACTTAATCCCAATGCAGCCCCAACGATTGCACTCTCACAAAGCGGTGTATTTCGAACTCTATCACTTCCAAATTCATTGACAAATCCATCGGTAATTTTAAAAACGCCACCATATTCTGCAATGTCCTGTCCCATCAAAACCAAGTTGTCATGTTTTTGCATTGCCTGTCGTAAACCATCAGAAATAGAATCAACAAACCTTTTTTCTGATTTTTTTGGAGAGCTTGGTTTAACAACTTGTTGATTATAAGGAGCATAAACATCTTCTAACTCTGTTTCTTTTGACGCGCTTATCGGAGGTTGACCGTATGCGATTTCAAGTCCTTCATTTATTTCTAGTTTGAACTGCTCCCTGATCTTTCCAATTTTCTCTTCATTCAGTATATTTTCTTCAATAAGAAAAGATTCAAAATTGCTGATCGGGTCTTTTTTTGCCCATTCATCCATCAATTCAATTGGAACGTATTTGGTTCCGGAGGCTTCTTCATGACCACGCATTCTG
>JANQFJ010000208.1 GCA_028277915.1 Saprospiraceae bacterium | reverse complement strand
GAAAAATAACGAAGACGAAACGAAAATCACATCAGCTGCAATAGATACGCTTAAAGGATTTTCGAACATTTTAAATCTGAAAAACGAACTCAACTGGCATGAATGGGTAAAAATTTTAAAACTCAAAGTAGGTGCTAAAAGTCGAGGAGATGCTGAACAACTCATTGCTTTTGCCAAGGACCATGACAAGCATCCTGCTTTTCAACAGGATATCCAAAACTTTACATTTAGCATTTTCGATATCGCCATTGAAGCCATCAAAGAATATGATGACTACAAAAAGCAGAGAGGCTTGATTGATTATATCGATATGGAAATCCAGGTGAAGCGGCTCCTTGATGATCCCAAAGTGAAAAGTATTTTGTCGTCTGAATTGGATTTACTCATGGTGGATGAGTTTCAGGACACCAGCCCGATTCAATTGGAGATATTTTTAAAACTTTCAAAAATTGCCAAACATTCCGTTTGGGTAGGCGATCCCAAACAGTCCATTTATGGATTCCGCGGTGCCGATCCAAAGTTGATGCTGGAAATCATCAATGCTAGCGGAGGTGTAAAACCGGAAGATATTCAGGAATTTTCATGGCGCTCAAGAGAAGACATCGTCAACATGAGTAATGCGCTTTTCAGTAAAGCCTTTTCGGATATCCCGAATGAACAGATCGTTTTAAATCCAAAGCGTACCAAATTGGACAATCCCAACGATCCAAATTTTATAGCAGAACCACTTGAGATGAATGATGCCATCATTCAGTGGCATTTTCACTACGATGGTGAAGGGCGTATGCCTGCTCGCCCCTGGATGGAAAATTGTATTGCTCATACTTTAACACGAATGCTTGAAAGAGAGACCTACATTCTCCCAAAAGAAGAAAATACAAAGCGCCGTCTCCAGGCTGGCGATATTGCCATCCTTTGCCGTTCGAATGCAGAATGCCTCCAAATTGCTGAGGCTTTGCACCGTGCAGGTTTAAAAGCTGCTATCTCACGAAACGGTTTGCTTTCCACAGCAGAGTCTAAATTGATTTTGGCTTGTTTGAAATTTATTTTAAACCCTTCAGATTCTCTTTCAGTTGCTGAGATATTGTTATTGGCTGCTCGAATGAATATTGAAACAATAATTGAAAGCCGACTGGATTTTCTTGAGAAACTGTCGAATAATATCAACACATCAGCCTGGGCATCCGAAAATCCAATTATCGAGCAACTCAACAATCTACGATCTCAGGTCGTGGAACTTTCGAGCGCTGAAATCCTTGATCTGGTCTTGGAAGAATTGGACCTCCGACGTACTATTTCAAGTTGGGGAAAGGTTCAGCAAAGGATGGACAACATTGATGAACTTCGCAAATTGGCTCTAAAATATGAAGAGGCCTGTAATCGCTTGCATACTGCTGCTTCTCTCGGAGGGATGTTGCTCTGGCTGAATGAATTAGAAAAAGGCAAACAGGATATGCAAGGCTCCGGTGAGGGTACCGATGCAGTCAATGTGATGACTTACCATAAAAGCAAAGGCCTGGAATGGCCTGTTGTGATCTGCCATAGTCTTGAAGGCGGCCTAAGAGACAATGTGTGGGGAATAAATATTGAAAGCGAACCGCAAACCATTGATTTAGACAGTATTCTTGGTAATCGCTGGCTACGCTATTGGATCAACCCTTACGCCGATCAACAACACAACACCCCATTGATCGAACGCATCAATGAAAGTGAAATAAAAAAACGCGCCACTCAACAAGCTTTGCAGGAAGATGCAAGGCTTTTGTACGTTGGTATTACAAGGGCCAGGGATTATCTTATTTTTCCAACCAGAAACAAACCAACAAAGTGGCTCAACCGCATTTGGCATGATGGTGATGAAAGTATTCCAACGCTCGACCATACTTCATTTGAATCACCTTGGGAATGGAACGGGATGGATATTATTAAGGATACTCCGGGAGACTTGATCTTTCCTCGCGATTTTCCTTATTCCGAGCCACTTGAAGAAAATATTGCTTATTTTAATGAACGAGCTGGCAAAAATTATTTTCCACCACTACGTATCGACATTAATCATGAAACCTTCGATACAGAATACCTTGCAAACACAGCCAATGCCATTCGATATGATCAAGGGATCTTGATCGATGATGAAGTAAATCAATACATCATTGCAAAAATGCTCAAAGCCTTTTTAATTGCTGACAATTTAAACTATTCAACAGATGCAAGGCTGGAAATGGCGGAAGCTTTTGCTGAAAGATACGGTGTAACGGAAGGCATTGATTATCAGGAGTTAACACGCATTTCTACTTCTTTTTATAGCTTTTTGAAAAATAATTTTTCGATCAAAAGAATGTATCGTAAATACCTTGTAAGGGTGTATTTCAAAGACCGGCTTTTCGAAAAAATAATTGATTTTGTGTTAGAAACGGACGATGGTCTCGTCATCATTCAAAATAGCGGTTTTTCAGGCGAAGAAAAAAGCTGGACAAAAAAATCAAAAGAACTTTTCGATTTTTTGTTTTTAGCAGAAGTAGCGATTTTGAAGACTTTTGAACAGCAAAACATCAAATCTTATGTTCATTTTGTGTTAGGCGCTGGCATTCAGCAGGTTTTGATAAAACTAAAAGTTAGTGTTTAAAAAATAACCAATCAAAATGCTTCGCTGAAAAAAAAGTAATAAATTACAATATCAATGATCCCAAATCCATTATTTTAAAAAATGCTTTTAAAAAATGACCAAAACCGTCAATACCATTCTTACAACAGCTATTATCCTGAGTATGGTTATTTTGTTATTCTACGGTTACTGCGCCATCCAAAAGCTGGATAATACCAAAGAAGATCAAGTCTCTTCGACAATCAGCCAACACATCAATTATAAAGATCGGCCTTTTAACAACCAACTCACCGCTGATAATGAAGAAGACCTTACAGAAGACGAAGATTTTGAAGAATATATTGAAGAAGAGGAAGATGCTGATGCATACATTGAACCAGTAGAAGAGACTGAAACACCTGCCGAATCAATTTCTACTCCTAGGCCAGAGGCTAGATTTTTTGTCATCGCAGGTTCCTTCAAAAGCAAAGCAAATGCGGAAAACAAGGTTAAAAAATATATTAACATGGGAATGCAAGCCGAGATCGTGCAATTGAAAAACTCCGTTTTACACGCAATCTGCATTGCCAGAACAGCCACTGAAATAGAAGCCAATGATACGATGTCTGCACTGATCGAAAAACATAACATCAAAGCCTACGTGTACAAAATCCCTTAGGAGACTGGTTGTTTTTATTGAAAATCAATCTTTTATAAGTAAATATTTTTGTAAATTAGTCGTACTTAAATTTTCCAAACTATAATTATTTTTGATCTTCTCAAGATTGAAATAATTCAATCAATATTTTTATTGAAATAATCCTAAATTTAGCTCTAAATATTACACTATGAATCAGACAATTAGATATATCATTTCGATACTTTTGATCATTGCGCTTGCAATATGGTCGATCACCGTTTATCGTTCATGCCAAGAAACTAAAACTCCAGGTAAAAAGCCTGAGATTACTTCCGCTGACCCCGACACCAGTGATCTTGAAGATCTTTACGTCATCGAAGAAGACACAACTACTGATGAATATGCGGATACTGAATCACCCCTTGAAACAGACGAAGACGATCCACCTGAAACCATTTACGAAGAACCTGAGCCACAAAAATTAAGCTATGACGATGGTGAATTTCTGGTTATCGCAGGTGCTTTTGTCGTTGAAGCCAACGCCAAAAAAGCAGTCAACCGTTTACATCAAAAGGGATATGATGATGCTGAAATTCGTGTGTTTATAGGTTCCGATTACCACTCGGCAATAGTAGGTGCTTATCATGATATGGATGATGCCTTCGATGTGGCCATCAAATTAGCGGATGAGGGTTATAAAGATATTTATGTTCACAAAAAGCGACATCGAAAGAAACGCTAGACCTTAGATTTAAGAAGAAAAGTGGTTAAGTGGTGAAAGTTAAATATTTTTTGTATCCAAACATTTTATCCTTTTATCTACTTCTTCTTTCACTTACAAATCAATGGTAACACCTGGTCATACCAAGGGACATATAGCAAATCCCTCACTTTACTGAGATCTGCACATGCTTCTTCGATACGCTCAGCTTCGAGGAAAGCTTGCCCACGAAAAGCTAAAAATTCAGGATTTTCGGGAAATAGATCCACCGCTACAGTAAACTTTTCGATAGCCTGAACCAATTGTTCGGATTCAAAAAGATCAATCCCTTCTTCAACATGTTTGATGGCTTTGTCATAATTTTCAATGATATCAGCACATTTATAAGTCGGTTTGAAAGTAATCCTGACATCGTGAGTTCCATTTACGGCTTTCCCCTGAAAAGTTGCAACTTTCCACTGCCCCCGGCTTTTATGAATAAAATCAATAGCCTCATACCAAAAATGAACCCCAAGTTCATTATAATCCGTAATGTCCATGACCTTTACGGAGCCATCTGACCGCACTAAAATCTTCATTTGGATTACTCCGATCAAGCAATCAATATTTCCAATAAAAGGGTATTCCAATTGTGCTGACATATATGCCTGGAATGCCTCTTCGCCTCCCTTGAATTGCACCGTTTCATCAAATTTTACCCAAATGGAATCTCCGTCCAAAATGACAAAGTCCGGATCGATGACAGGTTTTTTGATCTTAAATTTGACTGGAAGTGTAAAATAGACACTTGCCGCTTTGCCTTTATGAATACCCGGCGTCCATTTTTCAGGCATTTCATTCATCGATCTGACGACGTTCAATGCCGCCTCTCCACAGCCGCCTCCAATATCTTTCAAAATGGTATCATTGGTGACTTTCCCTTCCTTATCCACAATAAAACGAAGCACAACTGTTCCTTCGATTCCTTTCTCTAAAGCGGAGTCAGGATAAGCAATGTTATCGTAAACAAAGGCCAACAATTTTTCCTTTGCGCAGTTGTCTTTTTCAGCGATACTCCCTTCCAAATCCTCACATCCTGGAAATCTCGGCATTTCATCGACGATCAAAAAGGCATCACCTTCACCACTTGCCGGCTGAGCATATGACTGATAAACAGCAACAAAAAAGCATAGAATTAGAATATACCTCATAGTTACAATTTGTTTGTTTTATTTTGAATCCCAAAAATACATTTTAAATTTATATCACCGGTTATTTGAACCATTGGAATGAATTCCAAAAAGTTAAAATCCATAGAATCCTTATCACCCACATTTCTGTCAAATTTAAAATTGGTTATGCAAATCTTCAAAACATCCATTTTCGCAACAATTGTTTTCTGCATTGGCTGTACAAGCGGAGAGCTTGAGCTCCAACCAGGAATGGTCATCAACAATTCTGTCAAAATCAAATCAGGCGTTTATATTTTTAATGCAAGTGAAGACTTGTCGAAGCCGGTCATAGTCATTGAGGGCAATAATATTGAAGTCGATTTCAATGGAGCTGAACTGAATGGCGCTAATGAATCAGATTTACCGAGTGAATTTAAAGGACTTGGTATTTTGATAAAAAACTCCAAAAACGTAAAAATTAAAAATTTGATTGTAAAAGGTTACAAAATCGGATTGATGGCTGAAGGTGTGGATAGTTTGAAAATTATGGATTCCAATTTTAGCTACAACTATCGACAAAAGCTTAAAAGTACCTTTGAGAAGGAAAACGTCGATGACTGGATGAGTTACCATCACAACGAAAACGACGAATGGCTTCGATATGGCGCTGCGATTTATTTGAAAAATTGCGATAATGCCCTTGTCAAAAACCTAACCGTCAAAGGTGGTCAAAATGGCCTCATGATGACCAATTGCAACAATGGTCTTTTTTATAATAACGATATTTCTTTCAATTCTGCAATCGGGATTGGCCTTTATCGTTCTAGTCATAACCGCGTGATGCACAACAAACTGGATTGGAATATCCGCGGATTCGTTTTTGGCAAGTACAATCGAGGACAAGATTCCGCAGGAATTTTGGCCTATGAGCAAAGCAGTAATAATATTTTTGCCTACAATTCGGCTACACATTCCGGCGATGGGTTTTTCCTTTGGGCAGGACAGACTACCATGGATTCAGGGCAAGGTGGCTGCAATGATAACCTCATTGTCGGCAACGATTTTTCTTATGCTTCCAACAACGGAATCGAAATCACTTTCAGCAGCAATGAAGTTTACAACAATACCCTTCATGGTTGCGATTATGGTGTTTGGGGTGGCTATAGTTACAAAACGGTTTTGAAAGGAAATAACTTTAAAAACAATAATCACGGAATCGCCATTGAACACGGAAATGATAACCGCATCATTGGTAATCGCTTTGAAAATGACAAAATCGGTGTCCAGCTTTGGGAAAGAAACGAACAACCTAAAGACTGGGGTTTTCCTCAAAACCGTGATGTTTCCAGTAAAAATTATAATATTAGTTACAATCTATTTACCAACTGCCCTAATCCGCTTCGTATCAAATCCAGTACAAATCTTTTAATCGACGACAACCATTTTTATGGCTTTTATGAATTGCTGGTCGCTGAAAAGGAAAATGATTCAATTCAGATCATCGAAAATTTGATCTACCAGGATACAGGCTTTGCAGATGCAGATGTGCAAAAACAGAATAACTTTATCAAAACTGGCTACATCGAAGTCGATTTTCCAACAGAGCAACAAGAATCACTGCCAGAAAAACTTCCGGATGGCATTGATGCATTTTTACCGGAAGGTCACAAACGCGGAAGACAGTACATTTTGGTGGACGAATGGGGACCTTATAATTTTGAATATCCCGCCATTTGGTTGAGCAGCAAAGATGACAAAAAATACACATTTGAACTCTTTGGGCCGAAAGGCAACTGGAAGATTGTCGGCAGTTCAGGGTTCAATGCCTTTTCACAAAAAGCCGGAACTATGCCTTCCACCCTTGTCGCGGGAATTGACAGCTCCGTTAAAAAACCAATTCTAAAATTGGAATTTATTGGTTCAGCATTCACCACTCAATTTGGAGGCAAACACGAAAAAGGGAAAGTTTTCAAATTTGAATGGGCAGCCAATGACTAAGCCAAATCATCCGTATCCGGTTTTTCAATCAGCTTTTCATCAAATGCTGTAAAATTGCTGTTCAAAAATTCTTCAAAAGCCGGATGCATCCTTAAATAGGCAAGCATGTCATGATTGAGGATCATTTCAGTATCTTGCAATTTTTTCTCCACGGCGAGTTTTATACTTTCAAACCCTTCCAAAGTCATCTCCTGCAACGAATACGCACATGCCAGGTAAAAATAAGTTTCCGGATCGTCGGGATCGATTTCAAGTGCTTTTTTCAGGTCATCGATGGCTTCGTTCAATTCGTACTCTTTCAGTTTTTTAATGCCATTCTTTTTGGCTTTATTTTTTGGTTGCTTTGGCTTCGTCCCAAACTGAACCACTACACCATCATGTACTATTTGGCCATTTCTCCGCAAATCCAACAGAACCTGAAAGCTGTCATTCAACCTTGATGTCAAAACATATTTGGCAATATGTCCGTTTTCCAGCACCTGGAAATAATGGTTTGTCCCCATGATGGAAGATTTTTTTGAAACAATCTGGCCATTGATGATGATTGTCTCCTCTCCCAGCCAGTTGTTGTGAAATTCAATGACAGTATCCCCTGAGCTTAATTTTTGATATTGCATATTTTTTAAAAAATAGTTTTGAATGGTTGATCAAATTTATCAATTTTCTACTTTTTTGAAAGTCACCATGAAACCGGTTGTAGTGTTCAAAGTATAGGGTGAAGAGATAATATTTCCAGTCAATGGCGTGATACTATGGAGTTCAAAACCATTGTCAGTTTCCTCGATTATCAAAGCTTCCAATTCTTTTGAGGTACTTATTCCATCAAGTTTTCCGACATTTTTCCACTCTGAGTTCTTTTTAAGAAAAGAACTTTCTAAATATTTTACTTTGTAGGGGTACATTTTTACTATTTAATCTAAGTTGCGAACAATGAATTAAGAACAAATAAAAAGAAGTCTTACCAACTTGTTAAGTTTAAGGTGGCTAAACCAAAACTTATCACTATGGA
>JANQFJ010000172.1 GCA_028277915.1 Saprospiraceae bacterium | reverse complement strand
TAAAAACTTATTGGAAAAATCATGATAGACTTTGTAAACAATATCTTTATGATCCGCGATATTGAGAATGTTGTCGAGAAATCCTTTTTCTTCAATGGTAAATTTAGGGATTGGGAATGGCATTTTGATCAACCCCAACGTAGTGTTATATTTTTCAGAAGCCAAGAATGCTCCTTCTTCAAAAGTCACATCTGAGATTTCCCAATACATGTCATCATAGGCTCCTGAAACCCTGTTGGTTTGTGCTTCGACCGGACGTGTTTTGAAAAAATAAAAAGATTGAAAATAATCAAGTCCTCCTTTCGGATCACTTTCAAATGACCAATTGTGCTCTTCAGCCATAGCACTGAGCCATATTTCACGAGTCGTCACTTGATGAGGAGTATTAGTAAGGAGTTTAAGTGCCAATTTGTGATCGGTTGACGAAATGTGTTTATTCATTCCTTCGATTTTTACTTTTCCACCAGCACTCATGTGCATACGTTCAAAATCTTGTAAGTTTTCCAGAATGGTAAAATCAACAAGTCTTGCTTCTGCAAGATCGATACTTACCTTAGAGCCTAAAGGGATTTGTTTGAGTAGATTATCAATTTTTATAGTAGCCAAAAAATTAGCAATGCCTTTAATTTTCAATTCGTAATCTCCATTTTTCTTAAAAATAAGATGTGAGCCCGAATTAAAAATCATTTTGAAAAAAGTAATAATTGGAACCCTTGCAAGTAACATATGTGACACAACTGCCAAAAATAAACCAGCAAAAAGCCCCACTAGTAAATTTGTATAAAGTGTGATCAATAATGTACCAACAAAAAATATCAATTGCTCGACCCCTTGCCCATAAATGCGTTTAAAAACTTTTGGTGATACCAACTTAAATCCGGTGTACACCAGCAAAATGGCCAAAGCACATAGAGGAACCTGTTGGATCACAGGTGCCAAAAACAGTATAAAAATCAGCAGGAACAATCCATGAAATAGGTTAGACCATTTGGTTTTTGCATGATTTTGTACATTGACTGAACTTCGAATGATCACCGTTACAACCGGTAACCCTCCCAAAGCACCTGAGACCATTGTGCTCATTCCTAATCCTACCAAATCTTTATTTAGGTCAGTTTTTCGTTTGTAGGGATCCAATTTATCTACGGCCTTTGCGCTTACAAGAGATTCAATACTGGTAATCATTGTAATTGAAAGCACAGTGGTCCAAAAAGGAATAGTATTTATTTGTGAAAAATCGGGGTGAGCAATTGCTTCGATCAAATTAGCCGGAATATTGATTAACAATTCAGGGCCTATTTGGTAGTCATTTCCAAAAAGGGAAGCATTATGAGGTTCAAAAAAATTAAAAAAGTAAACAAAAGGGATCGAAATCACCAAAACCCACATCGGCGCTGGTAAAAAATGAAAAAACTTGTAACTGATCCTTGAATGAAATATTAATAGTAAAAGCCCAAGCAAAGAAATGATTCCTACAAACGGATTGATATTAGGGATTTGGAAAACTGCATCGACCATAGTGTCGATAATTTCTGTTGCTTCGGTCGTAGTACCCATTGCAATATGGATTTGCTTTGCAACAATGATTACCCCAATAGCTGCCAATATGCCGTAAATGACCGAAGAATGAAAAATGTCAGCGAATCGTCCTAATTTTAACAAACCCAAAACCACCTGAAGAGCTCCTGATACCACAATGGCAGCCAAAACATAATTTAATGCATTCCCCGAACCATCATCCAGCGCTAATACAGAAGCCAAAATCACCGCAACTAATACATTGCCAGGACCATTAATAGCAATATGACTACCTCGAAAAAATGTGGTTACAATGCCACCAATAATCGCCGACAACATTCCAGACATAGGTGGAACACCTGCAGCCAAAGCAATCCCCAAAGCCAATGGTAATGCAACTAAAGATACGCTGATTGCCGCTATTACATCACTTTGCCAGTTTTCTGCAAGTCCCTGAAGTCCCTTCTTCGGTACAATTTCCATATTTTATATTCGATAATTTTTTAGGTGTCAAAAATGGTTTTCGTTTTTAATTTTCAAAGGGTATATCAATATTTCTGAATTATAAAAAATTGGAATACCGCGTGCTAAAAATAAAAAAATCTGGATTTTAGAAAAGGAATTGAACCATTTCTTTTTTCTTAATCTATCTTCCTTCCATTCTGCATAATTCCTTACCTTTGCACCTCGAAAATTGAAAGTGTACTTTTGAATGGACATACAGCAGGAAATAAATAAACGCAGAACTTTTGGCATCGTCAGTCACCCTGATGCAGGAAAGACCACTTTGACAGAAAAATTGTTGTTGTTTGGTGGTGCGATCCAGGTGGCTGGCGCTGTAAAATCAAATAAGATTAAAAAATCAGCCACTTCGGATTTCATGGACATTGAGCGGCAGCGTGGTATTTCCGTAGCGACCTCAGTCATGGCTTTTAATTATAAAGGCCGTAAAATCAATATTCTCGATACACCGGGCCACAAAGATTTCGCGGAGGATACCTATCGAACGCTTACAGCTGTGGACAGTGTTATCGTTGTCATTGATGTAGCGAAAGGTGTAGAGGAACAAACCGAAAAGTTGGTCAAAGTCTGCCGAATGCGCAACACACCGATTATTGTTTTTATCAACAAACTGGATCGTGAAGGCTTAGATGGGTTTGATTTGCTGGACGAGGTGGAGCAAAAGCTGGGATTGACGGTGACACCATTAAGCTGGCCAATAGGGATGGGACAACGATTTCAGGGCGTTTACAATTTGTATGAAAGAAAGCTGAATCTTTTCAGCGCTCATGGTAAACAATCAGAAGAAGATACCATCGAATTTTCAGACCTGAGTAATCCTGAATTGGAAAAATACATCGGCGATGCCCCAGCAGCAGAATTGCGTGAAGAAACGCATATGATCGAAGAAGTGTACCCTGATTTTGACAAAAAAGATTACCTCGAAGGAAATTTGAGTCCAGTATTTTTTGGAAGTGCTATCAACAATTTTGGAGTAAAAGAACTTTTGGACTGTTTTATTGAAATCGCTCCAACACCGTTGCCGCGTGTTACTGAAGAACGAATGGTTGATCCACTTGAAGATCAATTTTCAGGTTTCGTTTTTAAAATACATGCCAATATGGATCCTAAGCACCGCGACCGGATTGCTTTCATGCGGATTTGCAGTGGTAAATTTGAACGAAACACCAATTATTTGCACGTTCGCCAAAACCGGAAAATGAAGTTTCCCAATCCTACAGCTTTTATGGCGGCTAAAAAATCCGTCGTTGACGAAGCTTATCCGGGAGACATTGTAGGTCTTTATGATTCCGGAAATTTTAAGATTGGAGATTCAGTGACCGAAGGAGAGGTTTTGCATTTCAAAGGTATTCCAAGTTTTTCGCCGGAGCAATTTCGATATGTAGAAAATGCTGACCCGATGAAGGCCAAGCAACTAGCCAAAGGCTTGGAGCAATTGATGGACGAAGGAGTAGCACAGTTATTCACAAAAGATCTGGATGGACGCAAAATAATCGGAACAGTTGGTGCGCTGCAATTTGATGTGATCCAGTACCGTTTGAAGCATGAATATGGAGCTTCATGCCGTTATGATCCGGTCAATCTTCACAAAGCCTGTTGGGTAACTTGTGATGATTCCGAGAAATTTAAAGAATTTAGAAATCGAAGAAAGCGTGATATGGCTGTTGATAAACATGGAAACCCTGTTTTTATGGCAGAATCAGCCTGGACTTTAAAAATGGCGCAGGAAAATTTCCCAGAGGTGGAGTTTAGGTTTAAAAGTGAAAAGTAAAAAAGGAGGAAGCAAGAGTGGAGGAAGGGAATGAATGCATATGCGAATGTGACTTAATTACCTTATCTACTTAAAAAATCTTAACCTACAACTAATAACTCGCAACTGATTACTAATAACTTAAATCTGGAACTTAACTAATTTGAATTTCGTAACAAGAAAAAAATAAAAACACAAAAAATGTCTCAAGACGATAAATTCAAAAAACTGGTTGCACATTGCAAAGAATATGGTTTTATCTTTCAATCGAGTGAATTGTACGATGGTTTGGGTGCCGTTTATGATTATGGCCCGAATGGTTCTGAATTAAAAAATAATATCAAAAATTATTGGTGGCAGTCTATGGTTCAAATGCACGAGAATATCGTGGGTATTGATGCTGCTATTTTCATGCATCCAAAGACATGGAAAGCTTCCGGTCACGTTGATGCTTTCAATGATCCGTTGATTGACAACAAGGATTCGAAGAAGCGGTATCGCGCAGATGTTTTAGTGGAGGATTATATTGATAAAATTGAAGCTAAGATCAATAAGGAAATTACCAAAGCTCAAAAACGTTTCGGTGATGCTTTTGATGAGGTACAATTTCGTGCAACGAATCCGCGTGTTTTAGCGAATGTTGAAAAAATGGAAACCATTGCTAAACGTCTTGCAACTGCAATGAGCGATGGTGATTTGGCGGATATCAAAGCTTTGGTTGAAGAGTTAGGTATTGCATGCCCAGTGAGTGGTTCGAGAAACTGGACAGATGTTCGACAGTTTAACTTGATGTTTTCAACGCAATTGGGGAATGTCGCTGGTGAAGAAGACAAATTGTATTTGCGACCAGAGACTGCACAAGGCATTTTTGTGAATTTTTTAAATGTTCAAAAAACTTCTCGTCAAAAAGTACCTTTCGGTATAGCACAGATCGGAAAGGCGTTTAGAAATGAGATCGTTGCGCGGCAATTCATCTTCCGTATGCGCGAGTTTGAACAAATGGAAATGCAATTTTTTGTACGGCCTGGCGAAGAAATGAAATGGTACGACTACTGGAAAAAAGCACGTATGAAATGGCACCAAGCGATCAATCATCCAGCTGAAAAACTGCGTTACCACGATCACGATAATTTGGCGCACTATGCGAATGCAGCGGTTGATATCCAGTTTGAATTTCCTTTTGGTTTCAAAGAATTGGAAGGTATCCACAGCCGGACTGATTTTGACTTAAAACAACACCAGGAACTTTCAGGCAGAAAAATTCAATATTTTGATCCGGAATTGCAGGAAAATTATATTCCATATGTTGTAGAAACTTCAATCGGTGTTGACCGAATGTTTTTGGCGGTGATGAGCCATGCTTTGCAGGAAGAAGTCGTACCAGATGCAGATGGCAAGGATTCTTCAAGGGTTGTTTTGAAAATACACCCTGCTTTGGCGCCTGTGAAGTGTGCGGTTTTACCATTGTTAAAAAATAAAGAAGAGTTGACCAGCAAAGCGAGAGCAGTTTTTGACAAACTCAAATTTTCTTTCAATTGCCAATATGATGAAAAAGATGCCATCGGTCGTCGTTACCGTCGTCAGGATGCGATCGGTACGCCGTATTGCATCACCATTGATTTTGATACTTTAGAAGATGATACTGTGACCATTCGCGAGCGTGACACTTTAGAGCAAAAGCGAATTTCGATCAATGAAATCGAAAAGATTGTCAATGAAGGCGTTGATATGAAAGCGCTCTTTTTAGAAAAAGAAGACCAGTTAGTTTAGCGAATGAATTGATTAGGCATAAAAAATCCCGTTTTACAATTTGTAAAACGGGATTTTTTTGTGGTAAAATTACTTTTACTTCTTCGCCATTTCAATTTTATTGAGCAGTAAAGCTGCTTTCATCAAAAAGTCATCTTTGTGGTACCTGAACTCGTTGTGAACCATGAGCAAACGGGCAGCATCGAAAGCAGCTGATTTAGGTACGATCTGACGTGCAGCGATGGGGTGCAATCGATACTCCAAATTATTGGAAGTCAAGTAAGAACCATTGGTTCTGAAATTGATGACTTTTGCCAATTTATTTAGTGAAAAGAGGTAATTGGTCTCTTTTGTAATATCTTTTTGGAGGTCGTGGATGTGATATCTGAAAAACTTAACCCCGGATTTTTCACAAAGGAATACATCCCTGCGACCGTCAAAAGTGATAATATCCCGAAAGTTGTATTTTCTGAAATTTTTCATAAAAAACCGGGAGACATGTTGTTTGGTGGGACGGAGTTTGTAAAATTCTCTGTCTAGTTCCTTTTCTCCAAGTTTATACTCTTCATCCCAGGGCCTGGTACGGCCGGATCGCAAATTTTGAACTTCACGCACTCTTTCGATGGTGTTTCCAAGTTCATTGGCTTTTGAATAAACATTTACGATATCTATATCAGCAGTATTTTGAAAAGATTCCAGGAAAATTCTGTTTGAATCGGTTTCGAAGACCAAAAGGCTCACTTCACTGATTGCATAAAAATTAGGGTAACCACCGTTGATATTTCCGTATTTCAGTTCTAAAAATGCAATGTTTCTGTTCACAGTACTTAATTAAATGATAAAAATGAATTAAAATAAGTGGTATTATATTAGTCAATGATTCTCAACTTACGACAAAGGTAATGATTCTACAAATAAAAATCTGCCGCTCTCATAAATCTTCTCATCATCCGCATAAATTTCTCCTCCGTTTTTCATATTTGCAATCATATCCCAATGGACAGAAGACTGGTTTTTTCCACCTGCCTGGATATATGATTGGCCAATGGCCATGTGTATAGTTCCCCCAATCTTTTCATCAAAAAGGATATTTTTAGTAAAACGATTAATATTGTAATTGGTTCCAATGGCCG